>JAHQWS010000325.1 GCA_029856295.1 Promethearchaeia archaeon | reverse complement strand
TTTATTGGTGGACCAGGTTAGAGATAAAATGATTATTCTCAATAATAATTGATATTTTTATATTTAATTTCTCACAAAGAGAAATTCAATCTCGTAAAATATACTTATTTACTGGCCTATGATTAAGTATAATTTTTAAAAAAACTCTTTCTTATTTTTCAATATATTCTCCAATAATGAGGAGATTTAGTTAGAATTAAACTTATTTTCTATAATTCATTTAAAAATTTAGAAATAATGAAAAAAATTGAACGCTACAAACATCTTGTTAGCCTTGATCCAAAAGACTTAGATGCTTGGGTTAATTTAGGCGACGTGTACTTTGAAGAATCTGATTATTTTAATGCATTAGATTGTTATAAAAAAGCTAAAGAACTAGATCCATATTCAAGTGAAGTTTGGAATAACGTAGCGTTAATGTATTCTTATAACGGGGATAACAAGAAAGCAATTGAATGCTATAAAAATGCTCTAAAACTTTCTCCGGATGATGCTATAGTATTTTATAATCTGGGATATTCATATGAAGAAGACGAAGATTTTGATGAAGCAATTGATTATTATAAAAGAGCCTTAGAATTAGATCCTACCTATATCGATGCCTTGAATAACATTGCCCTTATATATAAAGAAAAAGAGATCTACGACGAATCTATTAAAAGTTTTGAAAAAGCTCTTAAGATAGACCCAGATAATGTTTACATTTTACAAAATCTCGCACAACTCTACTATGATATGGAAGATTATGAAAAAATAATTCATTATTATCAACTTGCCCTTGAATTAAAACCTGATAATGCAAAAATTTGGAATAAGTTAGGAAACTTATATTATGATATGAATAACTTTGATGAGTCAATTAAATGCTATAAAAAAGCTATTGAATTTGATTCTTATATTATTGATGCGTGGAATGGTTTAGGACTCTCCTATACCTTTAATGAAGAATTTGAAAAATCCATCGAAAGCTATAAGGAAGCACTAAGACTTGACCCCGATGATGATGCCTTACATGAAAATATTGGTTTCAGCTATAATAAAATAGGTATGTATGATAAAGCCATTACATATTATAAAAAATCTATAGAATTAAATCCAGATTACTCTTCAGTCTGGAAAAGCTTAGGAAATGTGTATCAAAATAAAAAAGATTATGATAACGCAATCAAATGTTATGAAAAAGCCCTAGATATAACTCCTAACGATTTTGAGAGTTGGAAAAGTTTAGGTGCTATCTACAAAATCAGAAATGAATTTAAAAAAGCTAAAGAATGTTTTAAAGAAGCGTCCAAATGGAAGCTTAAAGTTTCTTAATTTATTAATAATTTTCAGTCTAAACTTTTTATTGAATTGTTTTTTTAAATTATTGATTAATAATGAAAATCTATAATGCTGATCTTCACATTCACAGTCCTTATTCGATTGCTGTCTCTCAGTCTCTCTCTCTCGATACAATGCTTGAGACATGCAGAAAAAAGGGCTTGAATATATTAGGCACAGGGGATGTATTACAACCAGATTGGCTAAAATATTTGGAATCACACCTTAAAAAAGATAAGGGTGGCGCTTATATCTATAAAGATGTCTTTTTTATTTTACAAACTGAAATAGAAGATCAAGAAAGCATTCACCAAGTAGTTCTCTTTCCTGATTTTGCCTCTGTACGAGAAGTACAAGAAAAATTAAAGCCATTTTCAAAAAATATCCTTAATAGATGGGGAGGACGTCCTAGAGTTAATTTATCTCCTGCTGAATTAGTTGATATAATTGTTGATTCGGGGGGTTTAATAGGACCTGCTCATGCCTTTACACCATTTAAAGCAGTATTTCGTCAAAATAAATTCAAAACACTTAAAGATTGTTATCAAGATGCGGTTAATAAAGTTCATTTTCTTGAATTAGGTCTTTCTGCGAATACTGATTTAGCAGACAGAATGGAAGACCTAAAAAACATATCCTTTTTAAGTAATAGTGATGCTCACTCTCAAGACCCTCGCTCGTTAGGTCGTGAATTCAATAAATTTGATATTGACAATCCTTCATTTGAAGAGATTCTTTTAGCAATAACAAGAAAAAATGGGAGAAAAATCACTTTAAATGTAGGATTGCATCCGAAACTTGGGAAATATTATACTATGTTTTGCAACAAATGCAGAAGGAGAATTTTATTTAAAAAAGCAAAGAAAAGTCTTGATTTCGGATTTTCTCAACACACTTCAACAGAAAATTTTGTAATTTTTTACTCAAGTGATCCTGCTTCTATGAAACAACAATATATTGAGCAAGTTTCAATAAATAAAATGATATGTCCAGTTTGTAAAGATGAGTTAAAAAAAAATTTTAAGCTAAAATTGGGAGTAAGTGAAAGAATTGATGTAATTTCCACTTATAAAGTTCCAAACCATCCTGATCATAGACCAAATTATATCAATGCTATCCCCTTAATTGATATAATTCGCTCAGTTAGAGGAATTAAAAGTACTTCGAGCAAAACTGTGCTAAAAACATATAATGAAATTATTGAAAAACTGGGTAAAGAATTGGAAATTTTAATTAATATCCCTATTAATAAAATTAAGATTGTTAATAAAGACGTAGCAAATGTAATCAGTGCTTTCAGAAACAATGAAATTAATTACACTCCAGGTGGAGGAGGAACATACGGACAAATAAAATTGGATTTATAAAATAAAGATGTTTAAATTTGTTTTCAAAACTAATTAATATTATTCTATAATCCAAAATTAAAAATAAACCAAAAGAAGATGTGGGTCAGATTCTGAATTCTAGATCTAATTTAAGCAATTCTCCACACACAGAACAAGTCAACCAATCAAATATCTTAAGGCTGACTACCATCTGCTCTATAGCACTCAGAGAAAAACGATTTTTAAACGAGTTTTTAGTACCACACGTTGGACAAGAAATTATTGCTCTAACACTGACTGAATCTTTATCAAGCTCCTCTTCGACAGGAACCTTTTTGCCATTTTTAGATTTGTTGTAATCACTTTCCAACTTATGTAACCCTTTGTTTTACATTATAAATAGTAAAAATTTTAACTTATAAATTTTATTTATTTTTTTCCTAAAGTGGGATTATTTAGTATTCATGTATAACATGGTGTAAAATATTGACTATTTAATATACTTGGATTAAAATTTTTAATGAAATTTATTAAAGTATTAGATCGTAAACTATTAATAATGAAAGAAGAGGATTAAATAAGAACTTCCTTTCCAACTATTATTTTATCGAGGAATTAAAGGAATTAATTTTGACTTTCTGTAATATACAAATATTATATGCATATATTATTCTCATATGATTCTCGTATTATATATAAAATAGAATACTGGAGCTTTTTATTTTGAAAGATTTGGAACTTAAAGAAGGGTTAAAAATGCCTGATTTTACTCAATTAGATACATCTATCAGATCACGATTCAAAACGATATCTAAATTCTCTCAAAATGCTTCTCCAACTCAGAGTTATGACTCAGATGATTATTTATCGGAATTACTAGAAGTTTTAAAGATTAGATCCTTGGTTGTTGGAGTTGGAGGTGCTGGTAATAATATTATATCAAGGCTCCAAGAAATGGGTCTACAGTTTACTGAAACTTTGAATGTCAATACTGATGCCCATGATCTTTTTTATAGCAATGCGAAACATAAAATATTAATCGGCAAAGATAATTGTAATGGTCTAGGGTCAGGTAATGATCCAATGGTCGGGCAAGCTGCAGCAGAAGATGATTCTAGACGTCTTCGTGAAATTTTGAAAGCTGATATATTGTTTTTGACTTGTGGATTAGGAGGGGGTACTGGAACCGGAGCAGCACCGATTATAGCTCGGGAAGCAAAAAAAAATAATTCATTAGTCGTAACATTTTGTTCTATTCCATTTGGGTCTGAGGGGCAACAAAGGAGAATGAGAGCTAAAATTGGCCTTAAGAAGCTAGCAGAATATTCTGACACTATAATTCCTATACCAAACGATAATTTATTACAATTAGTTCCGAATTATCCGATCTTAAAATGCTTTAAGATAATGGATGAGGTATTAGTTAGAAGTATCCGAGAGGTAGTCAATCTTATTAATAATTGTGGATTAATTAATATTGATTTCGCAGATGTGAGAAAAATCTTTGAAAAATCTGGTGAATATCCCTCTGGATTAATTGGCATAACTGAAACATTAGGAAATGATTTGATTAAAAAATCTAAATTAGCTATCCATAATCCGCTTTTAAAACCGAATACTAAGGAAGTTGACAGATGTCTAGTATCTGTGACTAGTGATCATAAATTATCATTATCAAGTGTGGATAAAATTGTCTCAACAATTACACATGAGGTTCCCGAACACGCCAAAATCAAGTTCGGTGCAAATATGGATCCAAATTTAGATACGAAAACTCGAATCATGGTCTTAGGAAAAGGCCCTATTTCGCCATTCGTAAAGACTGCTATTGATTCAGAGAATACAATTCCCTTTGAATAATTTCACTTAATTAGATAAAACTTTATTTTTCTTAAAGTATTTAATTTAATCATTATACATTAAGTATTTCTTGAATAAATTTAAAAAAGACCAAAATTTTAGAGGATTTTCACATGAGTAATAAACAAATGCCTGAAGAGGAGTTAAAAAAAGAGATTCGAGACTATTTAAAACAAAGAAAAGTTCTGGTATTATGTACGTGTTCCAATAATATACCTAGAGCAACACCTATGGATTTTTATATTGACAAAAAAGCAGATGATTTTAATATTTATGTGGGGCCTGCTCCTGGAAGAAAAGTTATAAATATAGAAGAGAATCCAGTTGTCAGCATCGGTATATACACCCCTATGGATACAGGTAAAGTCCAGGGTATGCAAATTACTGCAACAGGAAAAGATAGGTTAATTTTTTTAAGGGAAGGAGATGATGGATTTGAACACGCCCAAAAAATAGTCAGAGGTCGCCGAAAACTTCTTCTAAGAATTATTCCCGAGAAAATCGAACTTTTAGATTATGATTTTATCAAAAAAGGATACTCTAGAATTCAAACTTTAGAAATATAATAGCTAAAAGCACAGATTTTGAATATACAAACCTTAGTAAAAAAAAAGGAAAATTGGATTTTTAAAAACGAGAAAAATAATGTTTAACATAAATTCTATTTATAATTTTATTTTTTTTGTATTCTTGAAGGAATCAAAACAATTTCATCTTGATCTTTAATGTTATAATCTTTTATTTGGGCATTTTCGTTTATGATTATACCCCCTGTAGACAATAGAAAATCTTCCAAATTGTAATCAAACATAACCGCCAACTGATCCTTGACTACATTTACAAATTCAGTTGATTCTATGTTTAATATTTTCCTCTTCTCCCCTGATTCTATTAATGAGATTGCATAAACACGAATATTTTTTGTCTCTTCAACAAGCCTCATTGGTGGAATATATATGAGTTCTTCGTCAGTTTTATAAAGGTTCTCAATCATGCTATCAATTAAATTACTTCTTTCTTCCTGCGTAAAATATAATAATTCTTTAATGAATTGCTTTTTATCAATATCTGATAATCCTAAACGATTAATTTTAGCCAATTCTTTAGGACTGAGCTCAGTAAAAATGAAATTTTCAATTATAGGCATCTCTTCGTAGGACTTATCTGAATCAACATATTTCTGGATAGAAGGCATCTCATGCATATAATTTTCAATAACATCAGACGTTTCCTCCTCTTTAACTAACTTTTTTCTCTTTTCAAGCGCCTTTACTTTAGATACGAATTTTTTTTTCCCAGTTATCTTATCATCCGTACTTTCATGATGTATAACGGTATAAATTGTGCCTGTAGATAACACTACAACACTCCCTATAACCAGTATGAGAAAAAAAAGAGGATTTCCAAAGAAAGAGATGAGATAAAATAGTATGAAAGCAGCACATTGAGCTATTAGAACTACAATTCTTATTTTTGTTTTTCTTGATCTATTTGTACTCATAGTGTTATCATCATTATATCATGATTATTATATTCATTTTGTTTAATAAAAATTCCATAGGGATAAATATGAAGTAAATTAAATTCAACTTCTACGCACTAACTTTACTGCTTTTAAGTACCTCTCCTTATTTAATTTATACAAATTTCTTGATTTTTCTTTTTCAATTTCTACTAATTTCAGATCGGTTAAAGCTTCTAAGTATTTCTTAATAGTATTATGATTTTTTTTAAGACCGTCAGCTATTTCTGTGATCTTGAGCGGTCTTTCATTTTTCATAAGTTTAATAATAGACTGGACAATATCATTTGCCATATAATAGTGTAATTGATCAAATTTAGGATCTGAATCATTTTTAAAGAATAGACATCGATTCCTGATTTTTTTAGACCTTACGAATTGAAATTTTTCCAACGCAGAAAGATGCCACAATGCCAAATTACTTCCTAAATTATGCGTTTTCATTATTTCATTGATATTTCTACCAGGATTTTGCTTTATGTATTTATAAATTTCATTCCTTGTTGGATTATCAATAATATCCTTTTTCATTAACTTAGTTCCTGGAATAATTACTCTTTTCTTGATTAAGGATTTAATAATGAGTTCGATTCTATTCTTATTTATATCAGGGTTATGTCTAACCCGGTTATTTACAAATTCCACTATATCTTTCATTGAAAAGAAAGGCTTCTTTGACAAATATTCTCTAACTATGCCTAAAACTATATTTTCAGCAATAACCGAGGCGCTCATAATCTAATATTTTATTCGCATTAAATAGCTCAGTTTTTATTAAGCTTCTTTCTTTCTAAGATAAACTATTATGCCTATAAATTATATTATTCTTTCACTCAATTTATAGTATTGTCATTCAAGAAACCTTGATTGTTTCAATTTATCTTTTTTAGAATAACAAAACTCTTCACATTTATTCCTAATTCATTCAAATAATACCAACAGTATCATTCAATTAAGTAAAACAATTATAAAAAAAAAATAAAAGGAGTGATTATTATGAGTTTTAAAGATGAATTTGATGAGGATTTAGGAGAGGATATTGAAGCCCCAGTACCAATATCAAAAACTCCAGCTGGTAAGACTCCCACAGGAGGAGGGAGAAATATTGCACTTTATTTTACATCCACTATTGGTCCTGGTGAGAAAAAACAGAAGTTAACCGTTAACAACGGCAATGACGTTAGTGATATCAAGCGAACCGTTGGAAGTATTTTTGGTTTAAATCCAGCTGATTTTCACATGTCCTCAGGTGGAGTGACTATGGATGAAAGTTCTCCAATTAACAATTACAGTGTATCCGATGGAGACGAAGTACTCTTAATCCCTGCTAGTACCGCAGGATAAAAATGAAGGATGTATGCCTTCCCAAAATTAATTCTTTTTTTTTTTATATTATGTTTAAAATAAATAAATATGATGATGCATAGAATTGGCTAAAAAAAAATGGTTTGCTAAGCTAACTACCATATTTTCAAAACTGCACACTACAAATCATAGAAATTCCCGCACCACTGCACGTTCTCCTACAAGAACAGTAAATCGTGCAACATCCCACACTACTACGAGAACTCCTACAAGAACTGTAAATCGTACAACATCTCGCACTACTACGAGAACTCCTACAAGAACTGTAAATCGTACCACATCTCGCACTACCTCACGCACCTCTGTACACTCTAATCCTAGTCCTATAAATCGTACAAGGACTAGGAGTACCCAAAAAACATACAGTCAAACGAAGTCGAATTCAAGATCAGTTCATAGACCTTATGTTACTCGAAACTCAGCGGCTAAAAAAAAAACATATAACTTAAATAAATTAAAACCGATGGGTACTATACTTTTTAAGGAAGATTTCAAATGTATATTTTGCTTTCAATTACCAAAACTTCCTGAAGATGAGAAAAGAGGAATTATTATTTGTCCTCACTGTAGACACCCAGCACATGCTGATGAGTTTAGAAGTTGGTTAAAAAGTTCGACTCTTTGTTCTAGATGTGATAGACCTATTCCTATAAACTTCATTCGAAACATGGAAATAATCCCGACGATTGTGTATATAAAGGCTATGAAGGTTATTATGAAAAAAGGAAGATAATAGTTATATTTGATTTAATTCCTTAACAAAAAGGTGTAGAGATCTTTTGGAGTGGATGGGATTGGATTAAAAGTATGGAAAAATCTTTTTCCTCTTTTTCTGTTAATAATTCCGGTGATTCTTAAATTGATTAAGAATATAAATTAACATTTAAAATCATAACTGTTTTAGGAAAAAATACATTATAATTACCAAATATATTGTATAAAGATTGGGACTATATGCTTTCTGATCAACTTAAGCAACAACTTAAAAGATTCAAGACAGACAAAGAGTTAAAAAAGGAATTTAAAAAAATCGCTTCTAAAGACCCAGATTTATATTTTCCTACAAAAAATTTGAGAGAATTGGGTTATATTAGAAAACTCTGCAAATGTGGAACCTATTTTTGGACTACTCATAAAGATAGAGAGGTATGCGGAGATCCTGCTTGTTCTGGAGGTTTTCAAGTCGTTATAGACAATCCTGCTCCAATAAAACTTTCTTATATTGATGTGTGGAAGAAAATTGTTGAAGTATTAGAACCGAGAGGGTATACGCCTATAAAAAGATACCCGTGTGTTGCAAGATGGAATCCAACAACAGAATTTACTATTGCATCTATTACTGCATTTCAGCCCTATGTAATTACGGGAGAAGTAGAACCCCCCGCAAAAAAGCTAATAATACCCCAATTTTGTCTTAGGTTTAATGATATCGAGAACGTAGGCTTAACTGGCTCTCATTGCTGTGGCTTCGTAATGATAGGACAGCATACATTTGTCTCTCCAGAAGAATGGGATCAAGGGCAGCTATTTATGGATATGCACGACTTTATTCATAAAGGAGTTGGTTTAGCTAAAGAAGAAATTACGATTCATGAAGATTCTTGGGCGGGAGGCGGGTCTTTTGGCTGTAGCCTTGAATTTTTCAGCAGAGGGGTTGAATTATTCAACCAAGTTTATACGATGTTTGAACAAACTCCACAAGGTCCCAGAGAATTGAAGCTCAAAGTGCTTGATATGGGTTTGGGACAAGAACGCGTAGCCTGGCTTTCGCAGGGAACCCCTAATATGTACGAGGCTGTTTTTCCGTATGTGTTAAAAAAATTGAGAGAAATCACGAAAATTGAATTAGATTTGGATTTATATAATGAATTTTCCCAATATTCTGCTTATTTAAACACAGATGAAGTTGACGATATGGATTCGGCCTGGCAGCGGGTAGCTAAAGAACTTAATGTTGAGGTAAAGGAGTTAAAAAGAAAAATTATGCCTATGACCGGCCTTTATTCAATTGCCGAACATGCGCGGAGTTTATTATTTGCCATTAATGATGGTAAATTACCATCAAATGTCGGAGGAGGATACAATCTAAGAGTCATATTTAGGCGTGCGATAAGTTTTATAGATAAATTCAATTGGAATATCGATATTGCTGATGTGTGTTTATGGCATGCCAAAGAATTAAAAGAATTGTTTCCAGAAGTATCTGAACATTTAGATGAAATCAGAGAAATTCTCAATGTTGAAAAGGAAAAATTTTACGCTACTAAGAAAAAAGCAGGAAAAATATTAGAGAAAATCTTGGAAAAAGGTGAAATCTCTAGTGATACTTTGATTGAATTATACGATTCTAATGGTATAAGCCCCGATATGGCCAAAGAAACAGCAAAAAATTATAATATTAAAATTAAAATACCAGATGACTTTTACTCATTAGTCTTAGAAAGGCATGAGAAAGTCGAACAAATTCACGCGACTACTAAACAAGTACAGTTGGATTTAACAGGTATCCCTGAAACCAAATCCCTATACTATTATGATTATACGGAAACTTCTAATAAGGCGAAGGTTTTAAAAATTCTTGATAGTATGGTAATTTTAGACCAATCTGTAGCCTACCCCACTTCTGGAGGGCAATTACATGATATTGGAACCATCAATGGACAAAATTTTAATGATGTCTTTAAACAAGGAAATCATATCATACACGTATTAGAAGAAAAACCAGTTTTTAAAGAAGGAGATACCGTTAAAGTGGAGGTAGATCATGAATGGAGAACGCAACTTGCCCAACATCATACCGCAACTCATATTGTAAATGCTGCTGCTAGAGAAGTATTAGGCTCACATATAAATCAAGCAGGGGCCAAAAAAACGCTAAAGAACTCTCACTTGGACGTTACTCATCATGAACAAATCTCTAATGAAAAATTAATGCAAATAGAAGAAAAAGCTAATGAAATCGTAAATAAAGGTATTGATCTTTATCTTGATTTTATTCCACGTTCAGATGCAGAAAAAAAATATGGAATGGCGATATATCAAGGAGGAGCAGTTCCAGGAAAATATGTGAGAATAGTAGAAGTTCCAAGCGTCGATGTGGAGGCTTGTGGTGGTACCCACCTAAATAATACATCTGAAACCGGTGAAATTAAAATTACAAAATCCCAAAAAATTCAGGACGGGATTGTAAGGTTAACTTTTACTGCGGGAGAAGCTACAGAAAAATTCAAAGAAAGAAATAAAAAATTTCTAAACGAACTTGAAACTATACTGAGTGTTGATTCTGATAAAATTGTTGGAAGAGTTAGTGAATTATTAGATAAATGGAAAAATCTAAATAAAGCCGTAAAAAGTGGCAAAGTTAAACAAGCAGATCTGGAATTGACTTCAAATGAAACTTATGAAGGAGATTCACTATCTGAGATCTCTCAAATTCTTAATGTAAAAAAAGACCAAACCCCGTCTAAGGTTCAAAAAATACTCGATGAATGGGAAGATAGTAAAACAAGATTGAACCAGACTAGTCCAGAACATATTAATCAATTAGTTAAGAACGCAAAACCCTATGAAAAATATAAAATTGTTATAGGATCTTTTCGAGATTTGGGTAATAAAGATATTCAGAGTGTTAGTTCTAACGTATTAAAAATGGATGATGACTATATTACTATATTATTTAATGAAAATAATAAAGGTACAACTGTCACAGGCATGTTGGGACCAAACGCAACCAAAGATGAAGTATTTAATATGGGGAAATTCATCCATGATACAGTAGAGCACTTTGGAGGTAGAGGGGGTGGCAAAATAGATTTTGGTTCTGGATCTGCAGCAAATGTATCTATGGATGTAATTAAAAAATATATAAATAAAAAATTATTTAAAGAACAGTAGAGATCCTTAAATCCTTAATTTTAAAAATTCTAAATTTTACTTCTATATAGAGAGATTCTGAACGTTCATTTTTTCTGCGAAATTTCTCTTATAATTAACACAAGACATCTATATATGACATCTATATAGAATATATATGTTTCTATATAATATAAGGAATTTACTTATAACCCTTTATTATCTTTTTTTTATTGAGAATTAAAGAAAAAGGGATATATGTGAAAGAAGATTTATTATTTGATTTACTAAAAGAAAAAGATGAATTTAGCAAACTCCAATATTATATTGGAATATGTCAAAATTCAAAAATAGGATTATCTATAACTAATATTTTAGACCAGATTAACAAAAAAATAAATCAGATTGCTACTGAACTCCTTTCTGTAAATTCTATTAAAAATAAATAAACTGTAGAAATAAAAATGTTAGATGACAAATGGTAGAATTAATACAAATATCTGATTTACATTACGGAAGCAATGAATTTAATGAAGATTGTCTTTTAAATGTGATAGATTATATTAATGATGTTCGTCCGGATGCTGTTATATGTACCGGAGATTTGACTCATAAAGCTAAGAAATATCAATATGAAGATATTGCTAAATATTTAGCAAAAATAAAGGTTCCAATTTTTAATACTATTGGAAACCATGATGTAAGGAACAATGGAGTTGTCTTTTTCGAGCGATATATAGGACCAAGAAGATGGAAAATAAATCTTGATGATAAAGATACCCTTCTTATAGGGGTCCGTAGCCCCCCGGATAATACATCTGAGGGAGAGCTCGGAGATGAGCAATTAGAGTGATTAGTAAACCAACTAAAGAATTCTGCTAATAAAATACGAGTTCTCGCGCTCCATCATCATTTAGTTGCTGTACCTTCTGCTGGTACCAAAAGAGGCACTCTAATTGATGCAGGAGAAGCGCTTGAATTAACCCAAGCATATGATATTGATTTAGTATTGATGGGACATAGGCATGTACCCCATGTTTGGAGATTTGGAAATACTGCCTTGCTCTATTGTGGAACAACTTCAAGCGATAAAGTCAGAGCTGACGAATCGCCGTGTTTTAATCAGATTAGTCTTTATGAGGATGAATTAGAAGTTTTTGTTGTTGATTCTTGTACCTTAAATAAAAATCTCTTAATTTCGCAAAAAAGAGGCGAAATTGATTATGTTAGACCAAGAAAGGCAAGAATCGATCACTTAATTCAAACTAAGGTTTTTCAAAACTCTTTTTAAATTTTAAATTTTGATGGATACTCTTTAGTAAAAATTCTCTTTCTTTATTGATAAAGAAAAGAATTAAATATCTCAAGAGATATTTTTATTTAACTTTATTTATATCAAATTATTACATATTAAGTTAAATTTATGAATTAATTATGGCTGCTCTTGAAATAATACAAATTTCTGATTTGCATTTTGGTTCAGAATTTAAAGAAGAGTATATCAAAAATGTCATTAGATATATAAATCTCTGTAATCCTGATATTGTCATTTGTACAGGCGACGTTATTCACAAGGGAAGAATTGTACAATATAAAGGAATTCTTCCCTATATAAATGAAATTAAAGGAATTACAAACTTTTTAGCTGTACCAGGAAATCATGACGCAAAGAATAGTGGTCTTATTTTTTTTGAAAAATTAATTGGACCACGACGTTCTCATATGCTTATAGAAGAGAAAAACGCGATTGTAGTTGGACTTTGCAGTGCAAGAGATGACCTCGCAGAAGGAGAAATTGGAGATGAGCAATTAGATTATTGTGGCAGATATTTAAATGCTAATAAGAATCTAGAAAATAAGGTTGTAGCATTACACCATCATTTAATTCCTGTTCCAATGTCTGGACAAAAATTCACTACTGTAAGGGATGCTGGAGAATTATTAGAATTTGCTCAATACTTTGAAGTTGACTTAATTTTAATGGGACATCGTCATGTACCTCATGCCTATATTATTG
>JAHQWS010000324.1 GCA_029856295.1 Promethearchaeia archaeon | reverse complement strand
GATATGATCCCAGTGGCTATGGGTCAATAGTACTTTATGAATGGGATAAAGCCCTAATTCTTTTATTTTTTTTACTATCTTTCGAGTTTCTAATGGGACGCCGGTATCGAGCATCATGCGCATACCTTCATTTTCAATTATGTAAATTGCAAGATGTTTAGGCAACCGAAAAAGTTTTCCATCAAAAAGATAACTATTAGCATTAAATTTTCCTTCTTCAACAATATGAACCATTTCTTTCCCTCTTTTAATAATTAATTTGAAAATTTAGTTTTATAAAATAAGTTTTAATATGAAATTATAAAAATATTTGTGTGCAGTAATTACACCAAAAATTTTTAATATGAAAATGCTACTACAAAAATCCGCTTATCCGCAACCCCTCAACAAGCCATTGCATTGATATTCTTAGACCAATAATTTTTTCTCTTGTAAATATTGTTGAGTTCGGAATAAATTTTTCATGATATTTAGAAGTAATATAATCTAAAGATGGATTTTCGTTATACCACCGAATTATGGAGTCTTTCGTTTTGTAATGCAACTCATCCATTTCATTTATTATATTTTCAAAATCCTCATCTGTCCATACCCCAAAATGGCTTAAGCAAATAGAATTTAATTTATCTTTCAATTCAAATTTTATTTTTCTTAATTTTTCAAATGTCTTATGAAGTTCACTCTCATCAAATTCATGGGATAAAAAAACAGGAAGAAAAGTGTCTGGATCGTATTTATTTATAACTGCATCACCAGAGAAAATATTTTTATTTTTTTTATCCAAAATCGCTATTAAATCTTGAGTATGGCCAAAAAAATTGAAAACTTCTAATTCTAACCCGTTTAAATCAATAACATCTCCCTCTTTTAATGGTGAAATATCATCTATGGGTTCAACACTTACTTCATATTCATTATTCATTTTTTCGGGATGCTTTAAATTATATATGGCATTTTCTGAAGCTAAAACTTCAATTTCAGTTTCTTTCATTAATGATCTTAATTTTCCTGTTCCCTCTATATGATCCCAATGGGAATGCGTTAACAATAATTTATGGATAGGATAAAGCCTTAATTCTTTAATCTTTGCTACAATTTTTCGGATCGTCATTGCGGGTGTTGTTGTATCAATCATCATTCGAATACCATTGTTTTCAACTATGTAAATGGCTGCACTTCCTTTCATTCCAAACATTTGCGCATCTAAAAGAAAACTATTGTTGTTAAATTTCCCTTCAGAATTGATGAATACCATTTCAAGCACCCAATTTTTTAAACATAAAAAGAAAACAAGAATTTGTTAAAAATTTTTATTTTGAAAACACCTTATTACTTTATCCCAAAAATTCTCTGCGCATTTCCACCAAGCATAAGATCTACTTCTTCTTGTGTGAATTTAATCCCCTCTGGAGCTTTAGTAGGCAGTCTCTTTATCATATTAATCCATTTTTTATCTGCCAATGCCCCCCGCAGATATGGGTTATCAGTCCCCCATAATACTCTTTCTTTTGTGAACTCATCCAGACATAAACGCAGAGTAGAACAAAATTCATGATAGTTCTCTTCAGCCATTATTTGCCAACCTGAGTAATCAACTATTAGATTAGGTTTAGTATTACCCATGTGAAATAATTGATGACGCCACCCGAATCCCATATGTGCTGCCTGTATCCAGAGATCTGGATAATCTACACAAACATCATCAAGGTAGATTGGATCACAATACTTTGATCTCCCGGGTACAACAATTTGACCGGTATGGGAAATAACTGGCTTCTTGAACTCATTTGCTATATCTAAAAGCTTATAGGCCTCTTTACTATTTGGATAAAATCCAGTTGCAGGATGTAGCTTCAAACCACTCATATTCCATTCCTCAAAACATTTCCTAAGAATTTTTTCAGCATCTGGTCTATTTGGGTCTATGCTTGCAAATGCTAAGATTCTGTTAGGATATCTATTCTGGAATTCGGCATGAATTTTATTCTGCTCCTCAATCGAGACCTTAGACTCACCTGGGAATAATCCATAATCCAAAACACATACTACTGCCATATCAATACCGGCACGATCCATCTCCTTTATCAAATTTTCTCCCGTAGGATCCATCATGGTTGAAAATATCTTATCAATTATCTCCTGAGGGGTTAATTCAAATCCAAATTTTATTTTTAATATAGGAACAATAGATCGTGCAATTCCAAACCACCAAGAATCAGGATACCAGCCTTTATCAATAATATGACAATGTCCATCGATAATCATTTATTTTTCCTTTTTATTCTTATTTATCTTTTTTTATACTATATTTCATATCTTCTCTTTATAAAAATTTCAATTGATTTAAATCTTAATTTTAAATGTAACCACTACTTTTCAATCCAATAATAAGTCCATTTATTACCCATTTTAAGCCAACTATATTCTCTTTCGTATGAATTTTTGAATTTGGTATAAATTTCTCGTGATATTTAGCTGTTATATAATCGCGTGAATGATTTTCGCTATACCATTCAATTATTGACTCTTTTGTTTTATAATGTAGCTCCTCCATTTCATTAATTATCCTTTCACAGTCTTCTCCTGCCCAAACACCAAAATGAGATAATGAAATGGAATTAAGCTTTGTTTTCATCTCTCTTAACTTTTCGAAAGTTTTGAAGAGTTCGCTCTCATTAAAATCTGGGGGCATAAAAGTAGGACTAAAGGTCGCTCGATCATATCTATTTAAAATTGCATCACCTGTAAAGATATTCTTATTCTTTTCGTCAAATACAGCAATATGATCCTGGGTATGGCCAAAAAAGTTGAAAATTTCTAATTTTAAACCGTTTAAGTCTATAGTATCTCCTTCTTTTAAGGGGGTGACATTTTCTACAGGATCAACCTCAAGACCCTCGTTCATTCTTTCAGGATTTTTTAAGTTGTCTATAGCATTTTCTGAAGCCATAACTTCAATTTCAACCTCGTTTTGTAATCCCCTTAATCTTTCTACTCCATCTGTATGATCCCAGTGGCTATGGGTTAATAATAATTTATGGATGGGGTAAAGCCCAAATTCTTTGATTTTTTTCATAATCTTTCGGGTCATTAATGATGATGACGTATCAATCATCATCCTCATACCTTTATTCTCAATTACATAAACAGCCATAAATCCTTTCATTCTAAATAATTGACCATCTATGAGATAAGTATTCTCATTAACTTTTCCTTCAGAATTTATAAATACCGTTATTTAATAACCCCCATTGCTTTTAAACCATCGACAAACCACTCTATTTCTAATTGTAATCCATGAATATTCTCCTTTGTATGAATTTTAGATTCTGGAATAAATTTCTCATGATATTTTAATGCAATATAGTCTAGAGAGAGATTTTCATTGTACCATTTTATAATTGATTCTTTAACATCCAAATGAAAATCTTCTGTATTATCCACAATGTTGTTAAAATCTTCATCTTTCCACACTCCAAAATGAGATAAGGATATTGAATTTAACTCATCTTTCATATTCCTTAATTTTTTCAAAGTTTTAAGATATTCAGATTCATTAAAATCAGGTGGCACGAATTCAGGCATAATAGTATCATGATCAACCTTATCGACAATAGCATCTCCCACAAATATATTTCTATTCTTTTTATCGAAAATGGCAATAGAGTCTTGAGTATGCCCAAAAAAATTTAAAACTTCTAATTTCAAACCATTTAAATCAATTATATCCCCCTCTTTTAAAGGTATAACATTTTCAATTGGATCGACGCTGTATCCAAAATATTCATTCATTTTTTCCGGATATTTGAGATTGTCTATAGCTCTTTCTGAAGCTAAAACTTCTATTGCACTCTCTTTCATTAATTTTTTCAATTTTCCAATCGCTTGGACATGGTCAAAGTGCGAGTGTGTTAACAATATTTTATGAATTGGATAGAGTCCATAATCTTTTAATTTCTTAACAATTTTTCTAGCAGCTAATTCCTCCCCCGCATCAATCATCATTCTCATTCCTTTATTTTCAACTATATAAAGCGAAAGTTGTCCAGGCAATCGATATATCATACCATCTATGAGATAAGAATTGTCATTGAATTTCCCTTCGGAATTTATAAAAACCATCTCACTTTCTCCTAATTTTTTTTATTTCGTTTAATATTTTTATAAAAAATCATTTTAATTTAAAATCTTTATCGAAAGAGGATTTTGCTCTTTATGAATTTTACCAATAAAAATGGCAGCGGGAACGAGACTTATTAGCATAACGATCGAAACGGAATAAAAGCCTAAAGTTAGATCAATTGCAGCAATAAATGCGACAAAAATAGGTGTAAATAGAATGCTAATGCCAATTAAACTGGCGTGAATGCTGGAATATTTAGATGTTTGATATTTTACATTAAGTAGATTCCATAAACTAAAATAAACTTATAATTTAGTTATTATAATTGTATTAAAAATAAATTTTTAATGAGATTATTTTATGAAATCCATATAAAAAAAATTAAATAACATCCTTTCTCTTAAATTACATACTAAAAACCAATCGTAAAATTAAAATGAGGAAAAATCATGTTTTATGAAGAAAAATGTACTCTTTGTGGAGAGTGTTTAATGAAATGCCATTATTTGGCATACCCCGAAAATAAGGCTAAGGAAGAATTTCAAAAATTGATAAATGGTGAACCTAGTCCAGTTACCTCTGAATGCATTACATGTGCTGCGTGTAATATGTACTGTCCAGAAGGAGCAAATCCATTTGATTTAATCAATGTAAGGCAGGAAGAGACAGGAACTTTTAAATTTGCTAAAAGAATTTTAAAAATGTTCGACATGGGTACAAAAACACCGTCAAAAATTATAAAAGGCGAGCCAGATAAGCCTGTTATGAATCTTTGCTTATTTGGAGATATGTTACCTGGTGTATTTGAAGGCCAACTCTACGATGGGTTGACTTTTCTTAAGGGAGGAGATTATTTTTGCTGGATAGGGATGGTTCATACGGGAAGACCTAGCTTAGTTAATAAAATAAATATTCAAAGGTTTGTAGATAATCTGGCTGCAACTGAGGCTGACGAGATAATACTCTTTCATGATGATTGTTATGCAACGTTAGTAAATAAAGTTAAAGAATTCGATATTAGTCTGCCATTTAAACCGATTCATATTATAGAATACTTAAGAGATTATGTAAAGGAACACCAAGACCAAGTGAATAAACTTAACATAAAGATTGCCTATCAACAGCCATGCGCTTCAAGATATACCTTTGAAAAAGATAAAATTCTTGATGAGTTATTTGAATTAATTGGAGCTGAAAGAGTTAAAAGAAAATATGATAAAGAAAGTGCCCTATGCTGTGGGGGAATCCAAGCAGCAATGGAGAATGTTTCGGCAGAAGAAGAAAACAGTTGGCGGATGAAAAACTTAATGGATGCGAAAGAGGCAGGAGCTGAAGCATATATATTTCTATGTCCACTATGTATCATGGGAAATAGGGGGAGAGCAAAAGCACAGGGAATGGAGCCATATATCTTGAGCAACCTCGTGCGTGTGGCATTAGGTGAAGAACTCACACATGGAGGAGCAGGAAAAAAATTAGATTAAAGTGCATTAACGCTAAAATTTAGATTTAAAATAATAAAAGTACCTACTAATAATCTTAAATACTCTTTTTTCATATTTAATAGTTAAATACAATTGTAAAAATTAGATTATACAAAAGGTAAAAAATTAGATATGAGTGACCAGGAAGGTAATCGGAATAATCCATATTTATTTGATGATTATTTGTTTGTGAGAGATAATTTTAATTATTACCGCGATGATGAATTCTTACAAGCTTTAGTAAAGAAGTATGCTGGTAATGAATTTGAAAAAATAGATAGAGATTTATGTGCGCTTTCTGATTATGTGTCTTTTAGATTCAGAGATTTGGCAGATAAGGGCAATGAGCTTGAAAATCGAATAAAAGTTACCAAAATAAAACATTATGACGCTCATAATCATAGGATTGATCGTATAGAACGATGTGCCGAAACTGAGACTTTAGAGCGAGAAATATACAGTCTTGGACTGTTTGATCCTAATAGAAATACTCCATGGAGTAGGTTTATTAAAATGTTTTTATTATATCAGAACAGTGAAGCAGGTGTTATGTGTCCTATTGCATGTACCCATGGTATGGTTTGGCTCATGCAACAATATGAAGATACATTAAGCCTTGAAGCATTAAGTGTTCTCGAACACGTTAGAAATGGTTCAGGTGAATATAGTAATGGAGAATATGGCAGAGGATCTCAATTTGTTAGTGAAATTCAAGGAGGTAGTGATGTTCCAGCTAATCTTGCCGAAGCTATTTTTGAAGAGGCTGAAGGGCCCGATGGTATATCCAATTGCTGGAGGATTTATGGTCAGAAGTTTTTCTGCTCAGCGGCACATACAGATTATGCCGTTGTGACGGCCAAACCTAAAGGAACACCATCTTCAACTAGAATCGCTGCGTTTGCTGTTCCATCATGGTTGCCACAAAATAAGGAAAAAGAAATACGAAATTCATATACAATAGACAGACTTAAACCAAAACTAGGAACAGCAGAATTGCCAACAGCAGAGATCACATATAATGGCGCAGTAGCTTATCCTATTGGTCCCCTCGAAAAAGGATTAGCTGATATCGTGGGAGTTGTTCTTTCGTTGTCAAGATTACATATTGGATTTGGAATGGCGGCTGGTGCTTTGAGAATCGCACGTGAAGCATCATTATATGCTCAATTTAGAACAGCTTTTGGAGTTCCTATATCCTCTTTTCCTCTTATGATAAACCAAATTAACGATTTAAATCAAACAGCTATGAGAACTGCAGCAGCTGCTTTCAAGGTCTATTCTGAATATACTCATTTTGGTGAACAATTAATTGCAGGAATAAGAGATTTGGAAAAAATAGAAAATATTGTTGAACGTAAACGACGCTTCAGATTACGGGAGCTTGTAATGTTACAAAAGATCGTAGTATGTGATGAGGCTCCAGCTTTGATAAGAATGGCCATATCATTTTTTGGAGGACATGGAATCATGGAGGATTTTTTATCTTTTCCTAGATTTCATCGTGATTCTTTGATTATGGAACTATGGGAGGGTCCCCGCAATGTATTACTCACACAAATACATCGTGATTTATCGAGAGTGAAGGAGTGGTATAATGCTGACGATTTTGTTCGAGATCTTCTAGCAGGTTCTGATTCGGATATTGTCGAATCTTATGCTAATGAGTTTTTGCGAATAATGTCACATGATAGTTTACTAAGGAACGATGCTGAAACACTTGCAATTTGTCGTGATTGGCAAAAATTCTCAAATGAGCTTTTTAATAGATATCAAGATCAAGCTCTTGCTGAATTGAATTATAAGACAGAACCACTAAAATTTTCAAAACTTCTGCGAAAATTCAAAAAAAGGGAAAAGGGAAAAGAAGAAACAGGACCAAAAGATGACATCTCTATAGTGCCTGAGATGTAGCTAAAACCGAATTAAACATCAATATAAAAGCATAACACCCTACTTTCAATTTTTTTATTAAATATTATTAAATTTATTATCCATATTGTTTTAATAAAAATTTGTAAAAGCAATAATTATCTAAGTTCTAAATCAACGTAGAATTAAATTCATATTTAATAAAAAAAAGGTTAGAATTAATTTAAATAAATTTCAATTTCTTTTATTGTATAATTTACCGAATCCGAACAATTCTCCAGAACGCCCATACAATTATTCCGAGAAAAGACAAAATAAGGATGACTATACCTATAATTAATCCTATTGTCGCTAAAGTTTTATCTCGGTCTTGACTTAATCCGATTATTCCGAAAATTATTGCCAGAATTGATAGTATTATGGGAGCTATAAAAATTGCAAGGATTGCTAAAACTAAAGAAATAATTCCAAATGTATTACTTGCCATATTTTTCACCAATATTATTAGGCTATTAACTAATTTATTTATAAATTAAATTAATGTTTATTAAAAATATAAAGTTTACCTAAAGGACATTTGGATTATTTCGTATTAATTAAACCAAATTATATCTTTAAGAGTAAAAAAGTTTATTAATTTAGTAAACCCGTTCACTCTTGCAAGTTTAAATTTAATAACACATATTTTTTTAAAGAAAATTAGAAATATCAGCCAGTAGTTACTATGATTTTTTATTTTTATTGTTTGAATATATATTATAATTAAAATTAATGAATAAATTAGGAAGCAAAAAATGATTATTAGAATTAATTCACTTGAAAGCACAATTGAAATTTTTTACGAAAAATATGTTCATCTTCATGGATTCGTAAAACTTGAAGCAAAAAGTGGGGAAAAAGAATACCACATTATTATCCAAATATTAAATGAACAAACTATTTCTGATTACATACTAACACGTCAAAAACTGAAAAATGTAAAAATAACCGAATATATTACAATGGAATTGGAGTCTGAATTACAATATGTAATCCAAGGACGTCCGATTATCTGTACTGAAATTGATCATAAAAATAATCATAAAATTGATCATACCATAAATGTGTTTTTCTTTATTGAGGATTTAATGGAAAATGAAATATTGAAACCTCATACCATGAAAATTTCAGAGGATCAAAATGATAAACCTGATTATTTAGAAAAGATTTTTAATCCAGAAGGAATTTTCATGGGAACGTTAGCTTCAGAGAAAAAGGTCAATGTATATTTTCCATTTAAATATTTAATGTATCATTTTTTTATTGCTGGAGCTACAGGTATGGGTAAATCAAATTTAAATCAGGTTTTTATTGATGGATTGCTCCAACATAATGCAAATGTAATTCTCAAGGGAAAAGGTAGAAAAATCTCTATGTTAGCGATTGATATGCACGATGAGTATGCTCTCGGATGCATCAAACATGGTGTATATGATATATGTAAATCAACCCAATATAACAAGGAATTATTTGGAAAATGGTTTTATCTTTATCCAAATAAAGGAATACCTCCAACAGAAATTAAAAGTCTGGCAGAGCCATGCATTATCAACTACCAAGAAATTAAGCCTGAAGATCTATTTGCCACAGGATCATTTAACGATTTACAAGTTGGAGCTATACATTCCGCATATAGAAGTGATCCTCAGAACTATATTGACAATTTATTGACAGATGGTTATAGACCTCCTGGAGGTCATGATGAAAAAACAATGGCAGCAATTAGAAGGAGGATGAATTGGTTAGAGTATTCAGATATGTTTCAATCTAAAGGAAGTAGTAAATTGCCAGATATTGTTAAGAAACTAGAGAAAGGAGGGTTAATCATCTTCAATGCTTCAATGATTTCTGATCTAGAACAATTCTTATTTAATAGCGTTTTGGCTAGGACACTTTTTGATATCCGTAAATCTCTAAAATCATCTTCAGATTTAGATACATTGAAGAAAAAGTTAAGTCAATCATTACCAAATCATTTTTTTGATAATTATAAAAACAACATCGATAAAATTTATGTTCAATCAGGTACCGCTATAAAAGACCCTTCAAATTTACCAATTATTATTTTCACAATTGAAGAGGCTCCGAGCATCTTGCGCCCTGAAATGATGAGATATAACAATATTTTTAAAGATATTTCACGACAAGGGAGAAAATTTAATTTAAGTTTAGAAGTTATCTCACAACAATATTCTCCTATAGATGATACAATCCTATCAAATATGAACACGGTTATTAATTTGCCATTGAGATCCGAAAAAGAAAAAGCAGTAGCCGCAAAAACCTTGGGTGGCGGTATTCAATTTAGTGATCTTGAATCCTTGACAGGCACTAGAGGGATAGCCTTAATTTCGGGAATTTGGTTAACAAATTTTCAAAAATTACGCATACCATTATATGATGATTATTTTGAAAATGTTTCAAACAAATTTTATGCCAATTTTACTAAAAATTTTGATTCACAAGGTAAATCTCCTCCTCCAACAGAGCTTCCTTAGATATAATTTATTAAAAAATAATAGGTGGAAAAAATTTCATTCGATTTCGAATTAATTTCGCTTGAAAAATCATTTGATGAAAGGCCCGAAAGATCTATTGAGGAGGAAGTTGAAAAGTTTAAGAAATTCATTCAAGAGAGGAAAGTTAAGTGGACTGAGGAGGAAAAAATTGAATTAGAAACCGACAAATTTGATACAGATGAGAGTCTTAAAAATACGAGTTTACACTTTGGTGATATGGCACATTTCATCATGGATGAAAATTTGACTGATTATATCGACAAAAATTATAAAATAATTGGGTTTGATGAGAGTTCCAATACTTTCAGCGGGACTTATGCTAAATTAGCATCTTTTAAATTCGGAGAAGGTCAAGTTTCTCTTGAAAATGGAAGATACAAAAAAGAACTTATAATGTATAAACCAATTAGCGCTTATATCGAAGATAATGAACATAAACTCATAATCTATAAGACTGTAATTGAGAATTTCGTAAAAACGATAAAAAAGGATTTTTATGTTGGAAATTTGAAAGATAAAATTGATAAATTAGAAGACTGGTATGAGTTAACATATAAAAAAAAAATAGAAGCCTATATTGAAGCACATAACTTTTATTATCCATCTTTAGGACATGTAATCGATAGAATTAGAAGTGCTGATGAAATTTTAAAAACATTAATCAGAATTAAGGAGGAAAGTAATTGGGGAAAAAACAAAAACGTTATTTTCCTTGGAGATGGGATACAAATGTTTCGCCAACATATTTTTCCTCCAGTAGCGTTTACTGAATTTTTTTATCGATTTATAGAAACATATGACATTAAATATTATGCCTTTTCAAAAACCTGTAGGCTAAGAGATGCTCAAGGGAATTTTGTTTTGCCAATTTGGTCGGAAGTTTTAGATAAAGAGCAATTTTTAGTGGAATTACCAGACCTTTCAGCATATACCAAAAGTAAAGCATATATTACGAGATTGCAAAACTATAGTTCAGCTCTTAGATTTGATATATGTGATTATTTAGATACAAAAGACGCGATTTATACAATAAAGAATTTAATTCCATATTCTCCACGGGGATATCCTTTAAGTTTAATAGGAGCTCATGAAGCGAGTACACTATTAGTTTCAGAATATAACAAATTAGAGAGTACTTTTTTGGAACTTCAATATAATAAAAAAACAAAAAAATATACACAAGAATGGAGATATAAAGTATTAGGCCAATAATTTAAAATAAGTATATGAATTATATCAAAAAAAGTGAAGTTTATGGTTAAAATCGTTCATATGGCTGATACTCATCTAGGTTATAGAGAAGGTAAGGGAACAATTAATAAATGGGCGATTCCTAACTATTCGAAACCTTATGAGCAAACGATTTATGATGCTTTTAAAAAAATTATGGAAGATATTTCAAAGATTAAAGATCTTGATTTTCTGGTACATTGTGGTGATATGTTTCATATACCTCACCTCAATAATCCTCATCCTCCTCCAGAACCCGCTAGAAGAGTATTAAAGAATGTTTTGGATACTTTTTTTGAAAATACTGACAATCAAGTTCCGATTATATATGTTGAGGGAAATCATGGAGTTTTTCGAGGATATGAATACACTCCATTTGAGTCGCATTTCACTAAAAAGGAATACTCAAATCTATATTATTTTAAAGAGCGTGATTTATTAAACGCAATAAAATCAAATAATCCATTAAATTTGGAATTTTTAGATAAAAAAGTGAGATTTTATTTATTTCCTTATTTTGAATTCAATAGTTTTGAAACTTATAAGTCTGCATATGACTCTTGGATTGGAAATCAACGTCCTCCAGAAGATGATGATTTCATAAACATCGCTGTAGCTCATGGTTCTAAGATTGATGGAACCTTACATAAAAAAGTAAGATCTGATGATTTTGGTTATGATTATATCGCTTTAGGGCATGAGCATATATTAAAAGAAGAAACTAAAAATCGATATTATGCAGGATGTCTTTTACCTCTGAATTTTAAGGAAATTTACCAAAATCAAGGATATATTGTTGTTAATATTGATAATAATACGAAAAATTTGGAAATTGAAAAGATCTATTCTGATAGTTTATTAAAAAGACCTTTTGAAGTAATTGAAATAAAGATTTCGCCACAGGATTCATTGATAGACTTAACAAATAGTATTAATGAAGTTTTAAACGAATATATCTCTGATGGTGGTTTTGACCCAATAACTTCTGCTAGATTAAAATTAAATTTTATAGGTGAAATGACATTTGAAAAAAATTGGCAAATAAATGATCTTATGTCCAAAATTAGAAGAGATACCTTTTCTAAAGCAGATAAATTTAATATTTTGCAATTAATCTGGCACATTTCCGATATATCAGAACTTATTGAAGACGAAATTGGTCCTGGGATAGTGCAAGATTATATTTTAGATAAGCCTGAAGAAGAATTTAAAATTTTCGTGGAAGAAAAATTAAGAGACGATAAATCTCAGTTTAATATTGATAAATTAACAAAATTTGGCATGGAAGCAATAAAAAAAGCCCTTAAAATAATGGATAAAGAGAAAGAGGTTTAAGTTAAATAATGAAAATCGCAAAAATGACTTTTAAAAATTTCATGGGATATAGAAATCTAAATCTGCCTAGTAATAATGAAGAGTTCCCTGATGGATTAATTTTAATTTGTGGTAAAAATTCTTATGGGAAATCTTCAATACTTCAAGGAATCCTGCTTGCTTTCTTTGGACCTAAAATTTTTTCTAATAGAAAAGCCGAATCTTTCATAACCTATGGGCAAGATAAATCTGAAGTGTATATCTATTTTATTCTTGATGATAAGAAATATTATATGTATCGTAAATGGGGGCGCACAGGAAGCACTACTTCAAAACTGTTTGAATGGGATAAAAAAAAGAATAATTATCGTGAAATTAAAAGCTTTGATATTGAGAAATTCTTTGAGATTTCAAGAGATCAAGCTTTAAATACTGTATTTGTAAGACAAGGTGAAGTTGAAGAACTGGCCAATAAAAGGGGAGCGGAATTAAGAGAAATGATTATTGATTTATTTAGATTAAACATAATTGAAGATGCTCTAAAATACTTAGATAAAGAATCAAAATCTAAAAATTATGATAAGTCAAAATTAGAAAAAAATAGAGTTCCAATTGAAAGAATCGAACTAGATATAAGTCGAATTAATGAAGAAAATATAAATAATAAAGCTATTATCTCTCAGAAAAAAAAGTTATCTATGGATTATGAAATGAAATTAAGGTCTTATCCTTCACAGGATTTAATTTCAGAACTAGAATACTTATATAAAC
>JAHQWS010000323.1 GCA_029856295.1 Promethearchaeia archaeon | reverse complement strand
CCGCTTTGAGTAATAAAAGCAAGGTTTCCATTTGCAATTTTTGAGACTGGGGCAAAACTAGTACTTAGATTAATATCTGAATTGATTATTCCGATACAATTAGGGCCAAATATTCTAATTCCTGCTTTTTTTGCGATTTGTACGATTTTTTTTTCTAATTCTATTAATTCAGGAATACCAGTTTCACTAAATCCTGCCGATATAATCACTGCTCCTTTCACATCTCCACGAAGTGATGCTTCCTTAATTATTCCATATACTTCTTTAGCTTGTACTCCTATTACTAATAAATCGAGTTTATCCTTAATTTCTGATATTGATTGATAACATTTTAAACCTAACACATTCTTTTCATTTGGATGAACTGGAAAGATTGTGCCCTGGTATTCTCCTTTGAGCATAGTTTTAATTATTTGATGTGCCGCTTTTGATGGATTATTCGAAGCTCCAACTACTGCAATTGATTTTGCATAAAAAATCTGTTTAAAATCTACCATTTCAATTAAATTTACTTTTGTTCACTTTTTTTTTTTCCGATTCTTAGATAAATAATTATAAGCAATTGATGTTAATTCAAATTTATAAGAATAAATTCTAAATTTATTCGAGGTAGAATAAATAATGCCTATTTTAAATAGAAAAAAAATTCGACCAGATGTGCTCAAAATTTATGATGATGGTTTTAAGGAGCAAATGGCTGGAGTCCTGGAATTTTTAAGTAGAGAAGAGAATAAAGAATTTAATTTCCAGACTCTTTATAAAAAAATCATGGATGCAAATGATTTATTTTTTAAAAGAGAAAAAAGTGTTGAGGAATTAACTAACTTATTAACGGAAAAAGAAAGACGCTTTATGATAAATTTACTTCGACATGGATTCGATTATGGTGCAAGTTTAGAACAAAAAAAGTCTCCAATACCTGATGATGTAAAAATTGAGAAAATCTACATCAACGAAATCCCTGCGGAGTGGCAAATCGTACCGGGGGCTGATAAAAACAGAGTTTTATTATATTTCCACGGAGGTGGATGGATTATGGGATCTCCGAATACTTGCCGATTACTAACTATTGAATTGGCCAAGGCAACTAAAATGCGTGTTCTAAGTATTGATTATAGACTTGCGCCGGAGCATCCATTCCCTGCAGCAGCGGAAGATTGTGTTGCAGCTTATAAATGGTTGTTATCGAATGATATAAAATCCGAGGATATAATAATATCGGGAGATTCAGCAGGGGGAAATTTGACACTCGCAACTCTTATAAAATTGCGAGATGATGGAATCCCTCTACCTGCTGGAGCAATACCGATCTCTCCAGCAACAGATCTTTCATATGTAGATGATATTTCAAGACTTGATGATTTATTTATTAAAAATGGTGAAACTGATCCAATTTTAGCCGATATCGGAATATATTGGTGGTCTTATATTTACATTGCAGGAGTAAATTCTCAGAATCCGTTGATCTCCCCTGTATTTGGGGACTTAAAAGGATTACCCCCAATATTAATCCAAGCAAGTTCATGTGAAATGCTTTATAGTGAGACTAAACGCTTTTTTGAGCGAGCTAAAGAAGCAGGAGTTGATATAGAACTGCAAAAATGGGATGACATGGTTCACGTATTTCAAGGCTTCGGACTAAAAGTGTTACCAGAAGCAGGTGATGCAATAGAAAAAATTGGACAATTTACCCGTAAGATCTTAAATAAATAATTAATTTTTTTTTCTGCGAATTATTGATTTTGTATTTTTTAAAAGATGATAATTAGATTTTTATTTTTATAGCCTGCTCAGGACAAATATCAACACATTTTAAGCAATCAGGACAAAATTTCTTGCTATAAGCCTTGAAAATCATATGAATTTCAAAAAACTTAGGAGCTCCAAACTCATCCTTTTCTTTCAATGGTCGAAACATTAATAAAGAAGCAGGACACACATCTAAACATTTCAAACATTTTGTAGGGCGGAGCTCATTGGCATCATAAGGCAATATACATTTAGATGGGTCGAATTGGAATTTAACCATTTTGAATATCACCTTTTACCAAATCTTTTTTGCTATGGCGTGAGTATTTCTATCAACAAGTTTGATAGCATTTTGTTCACAGGTTACTCGGCACTGTCCGCAACCAAAGCAGATTTTCGGATCTATTTGAGCCCGGCCATTTCTGTCATAGCTTATAGCTCCAAATTGACACCTTTCTAGGCAAGTACCGCAACTTATGCATTCATCTGGATCAACCTCGGCTACATACTCCGCTTTACGATATACATTTGTTATATCATACCAATTTTTTGGTCTGGAGGCATAACAATATTTAGTATCGCAATTGCATATACAAATTGCTTGGGGCATATCACACCACCAGAATACAGCATGTACATATCCTTTTTCTGAGAAATCTTGTAGCCATTCTTTTGCTTCTTCCGGGCTTAGTCTCTTTTCTTTCCACCCTCTTGGGGCCTTTCTATTAATATCAGTGAGAGGAGCAAAATTCAGACATTTATATTCATCTTGTCCCTTAAAGAGCCTTTTGCACATACAAGGATAGGCCACAATATCATGACTTAAATCTACAATTTTATTAGCATCCTCAGTGGGAACCACCTGACCTGAATGGGTCTTCATGGCAAGATAATTTCCAATTTTTTTAACTAAGCCGCCGATAACAGGTTTACTTGCCAAATCAACCAGCTCAAGCTGTTTTGAAATACCTAATGGGTACCATGCGGCATCACTTGCCTTTTCTGCATCCCTCACTTTTTTGGGTTTTCTCCCTAAAATTCTATCCAATGTAGATAATTTATAAAATAATTCTTCCGTGTATCCTTCAGGATTTAAATACCATTTTCCATATTTTTTAGCATGGGCTTTACAATACTTACACATAATTATCCCCTTTTACAATTGAATTTGTAATTAAATATAAATATATTATTGCAAAAATGATTAAAAAAATTTCGGAAAATAATATTATAAGCAAATAGTCTTTTCTACTGTGGGGATATCAAATTGACATAAAGCATAAAAGATATTATATGTAACGATATAAGAAAAAATAGTCTCTAAAAATATTTATTATGTAATTATTAATATATATTCTTTTTTGGTAATTTAGTGATTTATGAAAGAGATAACGGGAGATTTTAAGATTGAAAGGCAAAAAGGGCTAATATCTGCAACAAATTTGATTTTGGAATTTAAAGGGAAAACTATTAATTTTAAAAACTAAACTCATAATTAATTAGAAATACACATTATAAATGGCTTAAGTGAAGATGATGGAAACCAAATCAAATGATATTATTTCAATAATCCCTAAACCAATTAAAGTTGATGTAAAACAAGGTATTTTTACGCTTAATAATAATACCGTGATTTTAACAGTTCCGGATTTGAAAAAACAAGCAGAATATTTAAAGAACCTAATGGCTCCAGCAACTGGATTGGAATTAGATATAGAGGATCTTAGTAAGAAAGATGGAAATATTAATACAATTATACTAAATATTGAGGAAAATGAAAAAGTATTTAATCCCGAAGGCTATAAACTTGAGGTTTCTCAGGGCGGAATTGAAATTTTAGGGTCTACACCCCAAGGAGTTTTCTATGGTATTCACACATTGCGACAACTATTTCCTGTTGAAATTGAGAGCTCATCTAAGATAGATATGGAATGGAGTATTCCATGCACAAGTATTGAAGATTCTCCTCGATTTTTTTGGCGAGGATTTATGTTAGATGAATCACGTCATTTCTTTGGAAAGGATATAGTAAAAAAGATGCTTGATGTTATGGCTAGCTTAAAATTCAATGTGTTTCATTGGCATTTAACAGATGATCAAGGCTGGCGTATTGAAATAAAAAAATATCCACTGCTTACAGAAATTGGCTCAAAAAGGAAAGGAACAATCAATTCACGAAAAAAACTTGATGGGATTCCTATATCAGGGTATTATACTCAGGAGGAAATACGGGAAATTATAGGTTATGCCGCTGAACGATTTATTACAATTATTCCAGAAATAGACGTTCCTGGTCATGTTAAGGCAGCTCTCGCAGCTTATCCGGAATTAAGCTGTAAAGGTGGATCTTTCGAAGTATGTACTCATTTTGGAATTCTTGAGGATGTGCTTTGTATAGGAAAAGAAAAGGTATTTGATTTCATACAAGATGTATTAAATGAAGTAATGGAAATCTTTCCCTCTGAGATAATACATATAGGAGGGGATGAAGTCCCTAGAACTAGATGGAAAGAATGTTCTGATTGCCAAGCTCGAATTAATAAGGAGGGTCTTGAATCAGAAGTAGACCTACAAGTCTACTTTACAAATAGAATTGCAAATTTTTTAACATCTCAAGGACGCAGATTAATGGGTTGGAATGAGATTTTGAATAAAAATCTAGTTAAAAATGCAATTTGTCAATATTGGGAAAATAATTTGAATGAAGTTTTAGAACATATAAAAAATAATAGGAATACTGTTATATCGGAAAGAGTAGCTCTTTATTTGAATTATCGTTATGATTTAATTCCGTTAAATAAGACTTATAAATACGATCCTATACCAGAAGAATTAGATATTAAATTCCATAAAAATATTTTTGGAATTGAAGCATGTGTATGGACAGAACATATAACCAACATAAAAGAACTAGAATGGCGGATATTTCCTCGACTACTTGCGGTCGCAGAAACAGGATGGACTCCCAAAAACAAAAAAGATTTTCAATCTTTTTTAACGAGATTAGATTCTTATCTTCAGAGGTTGGCCCTTCAAAAGATTAATTTTGCTACTAAAGATGAATTTAGGAAATATGAAAAAACTTTATAATAATTATTTTGATTAATTCCTTGAAAAAGTGGTGTTAAATGAATCATAAGTCTAAAAAACTTCTGTTAATCGGTGTAGACCAAGCGATACCTTACCTTACTAATAAATTTATGGATGAGGGAATTTTACCTAATATTAGCCAACTTGTAGAAAAGGGAGTATATACGGAAGCGTATTCTTGTCCTCCCTGTGATACGCCCACAAATTGGACAACAATAGCTACAGGGGCAACAACAGCAGTCCATGGTGCGACAAGTTTCTATTTGCATATTCCTGGGGAACCATTTGAGCTTGGTTTAGAACAGAGATCACGAACTCAATTATCAAAATATTGTAAAGCGGAATATTTTTGGGATGTAGCAGATAGAAATGGGTATTCTCCGTTTGTCATAAATTATCCTAGTGGTTGGCCAGCTAATTTTAAGAATGGAGCAATGAGCGTTCTCATATGGCAGATTCCTGAAACTTTACCGAGAGTATTATCACCTCCAAAAAATCCCAAATTTTCCAGTGATTCAGAAAAAATGTCAACTAGAATAACTAAAGCTAAAATAGATAACGAGTTCTTCAGTACTAAACTAGATCTCCTCCAAATAAATATTGATTTAACACCTGTGAATGCACCTGAAGAGACAATCTTAACCGGGTATCTTATTAGCTCTACGGGCTATAAATATGATTCTTTATCTTTTCTTAATGAGATAACTAACGAATGGAAAATAGTTAAGAAGGATGATTGGAGTAATTGGATATCAATAAAAATAGCAACTATCTATGGGATTTTACCTTGTCTTTTAAAAGTTAAAATTTTAGAACTTTCTGATGAGGGTTCGGCAATAAATATTCAAACCTCTGCTATTTACAACACTAAAGGATGGACGGAGCCAGAACAATTAGGCGTGGAACTTATCAAAAATGTTGTAAGTCATGATCTTACTCCAAAAATTCAAGAGATAGAGTATAAGATTGAAGGAAAAGTTGAATCTTATTTAACTTATGCCCGAAAAGAAGCATTAACTCTAGGGCAAGCAATCAAGTATGCTAAAAAACAATTAGCTTGGGATGTATGTTATTTTCATATTCACCTATTGGATAGCGTTAATCATAAAGAATTGGCGTATTTGCATAAAAATTCACCTATATATTCTGAAAAAAACCTTGACAGAGCAAGTAATAACGTCAAAATTGCTTATCAAATAATTGATGACTTAGTTGGTGATTTAGTTAACTCTTGCGTAGATAAAAATACGATCACGATTTTTGTATCTGATCATGGTGCCATGCCTGCTTGGAAGATCATTAATATTCCATTAGTTCTAATGAAAGCAGGTTTATTAAGTTATAAATGGAAAGCGTCCCAAAATAAATACGTAGTTGACTGGAAAAAGACACAAGCATTTCCTTACGTAGAACCACCATTTGTTTGGGTGAATCTAAAAGATAGAGACCCTCAAGGAATAGTTCACTCAGTAGATTACGAAGCAGTAAGGGATAATATAATAGATGTATTATATGAACTAAAGGATCCCGAAACAAGTAGAAGAATTATTAAACTTGCTCTTAAAAGGGAAGAAGCTGCTTTTTTAGGATTGAATGGAGATAGAATTGGAGATGTAGTATACTTCTTAAATCCACCATATCAAATTTATGATGAGGTATTAGAACAACTAAACCCATCTCAGATCTCCCCAAATTATATGGCAAAACCAGAAGTATATAATTCTAAAAATTGTTTTGGTGCTCATGTTTATTATTTACCTACTGAAAAGTTTGGAAATTACTCTAATAGTGTACCTCTAATTATAACAGGACCAGGTGTTAAAAAGGATATTGAATTGAAAAATTCTGTTAATTTAATTGACTTAGCCCCAACATTAGCACATCTCCTCCAAATCCCTAGACCTAAAGATTCTCAAGGAAGAATTCTCTATGAGGCGTTAGAGTAAGGAAATAGAACGTTTTAATATAAAAAATTTGTTAAATAAGGCAATTTAAAAGGTAAAAAAGGTTAATAATATATAGTGGAAAACTCAAAAGTAATAGGAAGGATTAGAGAATTTATAGAAAAGGAAACTAATGCAGGAAAGAAAGTAACTTTTTATAAAAAAACTTCAGAACTCTCTAAATATTTAAAAGAAATGAATATTGGAGTAAAATTAGATAATTTTAAAGAAATTATTCTAAAAGAAGAGACAAAACTTGAATTAGGCGGTATAAATAAGAAATCGTTTTCATTAATATATCCTTCCAATGAATTAAACCATATTCAAGACGGAGAAATTACTTTAATTGGGCCAGAAATAAATGACATTTCAGAACCATCGATCGATTTTGGAATTTTCATTTTAATTGGTTCCAAGAAGATAAATGAAAAAGATTTTGATGAGCTTAGACATCTTAGTTTCCTCTCGAGTGGTATTGAGGGATTTATGATCCGTACAATCCCAAGAAGATTTTGGTGTCGAATAAATGAAAATGTAATTAAAAAATTTTCTTTTGAATTTCTTAGCAAGGCTATTATCTACTTATACAAACAAAAATTTAAAGAATTAATCACTACTATGGAAATAATTCTTATTAATTCTTGCCCGAATTTAATAGATGAATTCATTGAAGTCTCATCTGATATCCGTAAGTTTATTGATTCAAAATGGAAAGATAAAATAGAAAATTGGAAGAAAAGAATAGATTGTGATTATGATTGGGAATGTAATGCTTGTCCGTATTATGACACATGTGAGGAAGTCAAGGAGGTTTTAGAAGAAAGGAGTAAAATGGGAGATTAAAAAATTTAAAACATAATATTAATAAACAAAAAATGAAAGAAAATCTACTAACTATTGCCATAACAGGAAAGGGAGGTGTTGGAAAAACTGCAATTACAACTCTTATGGTAAAAATAATTACTCAATCCCATAAATATAAGATGCTGTTAATCGATGCGGATCCTACACATCCTCATTTATGTAGCATGGTAAAAATTGCTCCTGATAAAAGTCTTGAAGAAATTAGACTTAATGCGGTAAAAAATGCGCACAGAAAAAGTGAAGATACTCAAAAACTGGCGGAAAGGATTGATTTTGATGTTTATGAAGGGATGGCAGAAAGTAAAGATTTTTGCTTGTTTTCAATTGGTCAACCTGAAGGACCCGGATGTTTTTGCCCCTCAAATACACTTTTAAGAAAAGTTTTAGAATCAATTTCTAAAGATTTTGACCTTATCTTAATTGATTGTGAAGCTGGACTTGAGCAAATTAATCGAATGGTCTTAAAATCCGTGGATTACATTATTATTGTCACAGATATCTCTTTAAGAAGCATTGAGACCGCTAATTCCATTAGGAAAAGCGCTAAAAAGTTTACAAGCTACAAGAAATTAGGAGTTATTGTTAATAAAGTAAAAGGAAACATAGAGATCATTCATAAAAAATTAGATGAATTAAACCTACCGATAATAGGACAGATACCTGATGATCAAAACATTACAAATTACGATTTAGAGGGCAAACCTTTAATTGAGATATTAGATAGTTCTCCGAGTTTAATTGAAATGAAGAAAATTGTTAAAAAAATTTTAAACTAATAAGCTGTTTCTTTTTTGAACATTTAACAATTAGGAAGTTAGCTCTTTATAACAAGCACAGCAATAAAATTCAAGAACCGGACTTTCCCATAACTCTAATAATCTCTCTCCATCATAAATCTTGTAATTAGAATCGCAAAATTCGTGAAAGAAGAGGGATTTATTGCAATTCCAGCACTTTCTTATTAATTTTTCATATGGTTCAGGTATAGGTTCTTGAATTCTCTGTTTGATTTCTTCTTTAATAAAGATATACTCATTCTCAGTAATCATTCCTTTATGATACATTGCCAGAGCGGTTGCTAGTTCAAATAATTCATCTAAATTATGGTTATTTCTAGCTGATATTTCAACTGATTCTGATATGTTAAGCTTTTCTAAAATTGTTGATAAATAATGAGAATCAACGCTCCTGTCATAATACAAATCTGTTTTAGCCCCTACCAGAATAATTTGATTACGTTTTATATTTACTTTTTTTGCGACATCAATAAAATAGTCAATTCGCTCAAATGTAATTGGCCTTGTAAGATCTGCAACTAGAACAATGCAGTTTGCTCCCTTATAGCAAATTGGTCGTAAGAAATTAAATCTTGCCGCCCCTACTAAATCCCAAAATTGTGCGGTCATATTATGTCCAAAAAGGTTTATTTCTTTAGCAAAAAAATCTATTCCAATTGTGAGTCTTGTATCTGGATCAAAAATCCCATATTCGAGTTTTTTGAGCATGGTCGTTTTTCCTACACCACCATACCCGTCGACAATAATCTTAACAATGTCTATATAAAACCAACCCCTTTCTGTTAATATTTTAGATAAAGTTTCAATGCATTACACTTTTGGGAATTGATTTAATAATAGGGTTGGATAATATAAATGTAATTAAACACTGCTATGTTCGTACTTTCATTATAAAAAATCGATTTTTTTGTCGGGGATATATATATTTCTTTTGTTTATTCGTATATTTTTAGAATATAAAATTAAAATTTAAAAGATGGCAAAATATCAAGTACATGATATATTATGATTATTTGCCAAAAGTGTGGACATCTATTACAAGAGAATAAAAGTGGATACTATTATTGCCCTAAATGTGGAAAGCTGGTTTATTTCATGGAAGTAAGATATAAATGATAATTCAGTTCAATTCATGATCTAATCAATAAAAGTAGTAAAATTCTTTGGCAATATATAGGTGCTAAATAAAATAGATCTTTAATAAAAGTAAGATTGGACCCGATTGATAGATATTTATAAATTAAACCCAGATGAGAATGATACTTGCGTAAAAAATTGAGACGCATGATGACGACCTTGCTTTGGTTCTGGGTATTTTTAATTTCTTTTTTTCCTAAACAATAATTTATTGGCAAATTCTTTAAATTCTGAAATAGTTATTTAAGAAATAATGACGGAAGAACACATTTCAAATGAAAAAAAAGGTTTATCTTTAGGAGTCAATGCACCTATAATAGAAACAAGGGATATCTACAATAGCGATATTAATTTGACAAATTTACTCCAAAAATATAACGGAATTCTAATTGACTTTTTCAGAGGTGCTTGGTGAAAACCATGCAAAAAACATCTTCATAACTTAAAGAAAAATATCTCTAAATTCGAAAAAAGAAATATTAAGATAATAACTATTGCTACTGACAGTGCTAACCATTTGAGTAAATTTTGTGAAGAAAATGGCTTTGAATTTACGATGCTTTCAGACCGGGGAGCGAAAATTGCCAAGGCTTATAATATCTATACATTTGGAAGTATATTGGACATATCTTTTATGAAAACTAAACTAGCAGTACCTTCAGATTTTTTAATTAATCAAAATAGATTAATTGTATGGCGCTATATTGGTGCACGGACAGATAGACCATCAATGGCCACACTATTAAAAGCAATTGATGAAAATATTTAAATCCCATTTAAGTATGAATCCTGCGTAGAAAAATGAGACGCTTGATGACGACCTTGTGGCGGTTTTGGGATAAAATTTTCATATATTTTGTATATATGTGAATTTTAAAATTAGATGTACATAGTTTCGGGGGGAGGTTTATACAAATTCCTCCTAAAATTATTGCCAAACATGGATTTAAACAACTCCCTAAGTTTAATTAAGTCATAAGTATTGAAGAGATCACTAAAGTCAATATTTTTAGGATTATATCCTAATTGATCATATATCTTACGCTTTTCGGGGTCGATTAAAGTATCATAAGCTTCTTTCAGTTCAATAAATTTTTTCATAGCATGCGGATCATCCTTATTTAAATCTGGATGATATTTTTTAGCTAGCTTTCTGTAAGCTATTTTAAGTTCCCTCTCAGTGGCATCCTTTTCAACTTCAAGGATTCGATAATAATTTTTAGGCTTATCCATGTTTCACATAAAGTTTTTTTGATAAACTAATGAAAATTTTAAAATTTAAAATTAGGTTTAATAAAAATAAATAAGATTTCTATTTCGAATTTATAGTTAATATAAAATCTCCAAAATAATTTTATTTTAAAACAATGGAAATTGTCGAAACCTTTTATTTCAAAATATTAGGAATTAAATGCTGATAATCAATATATTAAGTATGAAATGGGCAATATGTTCAAACTGCAACCATGTATTGCAAAATACACCTCCTGGCGACTATACTTGTCCATCGTGTCAAGAAACTGTGCCTTTTTTCAAGTTTGAGGCATTTTGCGGTGCTAAGCCGGGTAAAGTGTATGAGCGAGATTAATTGTTTTAAATTAATAAATTAAAAACCAATTTTTCTAATATTTTAAGTTCTAAAGTCAGATATGCATTATTATGGTGCTTCTGGTATCAATATTATGAAATTACTTCCTTTAGTATAATCATCTTTTATCCTATTTTCAACCCAGATTTCTGCATTAAACCCATCTAAAATTTTTTTGACTAAGGATAATCCTAATCCCATCCCTTTTTGTCCCTTGGATTCTTTATGCCCTCTCTTAAATATTATCTCTTTTCTCTCATCTTGTATTCCGATGCTGTTGTCTAGAAATTCAAACTTAAGATATTTATTATCTCCCTTTTTTTCTTTGGATACATTTACTAATATTTCAATGAGAGATTTATCATTATATTTAACTGCGTTGGTTAAAATATTATCAAATACGTCTTGAAGTAACTCATTAGCATGGACAAATATCCTATCACCAAAAGATTCAACTGATACATCAATAGCTCTCTCTTGGTAAGAAGTTTTCACGTAATTAGCTGAATTTTGTAATAATTTATAAGCCTCTATTATCTTGATTGGTTTTGTGCCCTCTTCCAGTTCTGAAAGAGTATTTACATTATGAACTAATAGTTTTGCTCTCGTGACTTGTTTTTTGATCATTTTGGCAATCGTACCAATTTCTTCAATTTTTTCGTAGCTATTCAAATAGTAAATAATAAGCTCCGCTGATGAATTGATAACCTGCATGATGTTGTTTATGTCATGGGCAAAAAGGTCCTTATAGAAATTCGCTCGATCATAAGCACCTCTATATTTTTCTTCAGATTCCCTTAATTTTACTTCAGATTCTTTACGATTAGTAATATTTCGTCCATAAATATTCGCATATTCAGTTTCGAGTATCGGAGTTATATTGAATTCATAAAATTGATTATTGAGACTTAACTCAAAAGTCTGAGGTTTCTTAGGTAAGAATGCACTGTTGACAATTTTTTGTAATATACTTGGAATTTTATCGTCTTCAGATATATTGAATAAGGCTTGACCTGCTTGATTAATATATAATACATTGTCTCTATTTACTCTAAGAACTGGATTTGGATTTTCAGAAGGAAATTTAGCTAAATTAACAATTTTCTTTTCTGCCTCCTTTCTTTCTGTAATATCTCTCCCATAAGAAACTATCAAGTCCCTTCCATCTGAAGTTCTAAAAGATTTTCCGCAGTATTCAAACGGTATCGAACGTCCATCTTTAATAATTAACGACATCTCAATGGTGACATCTCCTTCTTCTGATATCTTATTAGTAGCTTCAGCTGCTCGGACAAGATCATCCTCGTTATAATAAGAATTAGGAGCTTTTATGGATGATATTTCTTCATCTGTGTACCCGCTGACGTCATTAAATGCCTTATTCCATTTAATAGCTTTCCCCGTTACCGGTTCAAATACGAAAATTGTATCAGAGGTTGTATTTATCATATCTTCGGAAAATTTTTTTTCTACTTTTAGGGCTTTTTCTGCTAATTTCTTTTCTGTAATGTCCAAAATTGTAACAAAATCTGCTGGTTTTTGTTGATAGTTAATTGTTTTAGAAAAAACTTCTAACCAAATGAGATCTTCATTTTTTTTAATTCCCCTAAATTGGTATTGATTAATAGCATCTGATTCACCTAATTGTTTTTTCATGGCCTGTTCAGCTACAAATTCTTTATCTTCGGGATGAATTACATTTAAAAATTGTCCAAGCTGCCAAGTCTTCATTTCATCAACCGAATACCCAAACATATCAGCAAGTTTTTTATTCACATATTTAATCAGATTATCTTGCAATATGGCGATGCCAAGAAAAGAATGCTCCGCGAGTGTCCTAAATTTTTCCTCTGATTCTTTTAATTGTTGATCAGCAAATTTTCTTTCAGAAATATCTCTCGTAATCAAGATAAATTTTGGGTTCTGGTTTTCAACATAAAAAAGCTTTCCATTGAATCCAGCCCATATATATTTACCATCTTTTCGTTTGAGTCTTCCCTCTGAAAAACCTTCTCCTATATTAAAAATCTGCATAAAATCGTTTAAAATCCTTTCTTTATCTTCTGGATGTGCGAACTTTATAGCAAGTTTTCTAATAAGATCTTCCTTGGAATATCCTAATATCTTTTTCAAAGCATTCTCGTTTACATATTCGATTTTGAAATTACCATCTAGGACAGTGATAATATCATTAGCATTTTCGGAAATAAGACGATAATTTTCTTCAGATTCTCTTAACTCCTTTGTTTTTTCTCCTATTTTGCGTTCTAAATCTTCATTTAATTTCTTCAATTTCGTTTCAGATTCTTTAAGTTTGGCATCCATTTCTTCATGTCTTAGTTCTGCTTGCTTTTTTTCTGTAATATCATTTGTATGAATA
>JAHQWS010000322.1 GCA_029856295.1 Promethearchaeia archaeon | reverse complement strand
GTCCGAGACGCTTCCAAGCCGGTTCTCCAGAAATTCCTCCAGGTGTCCGCCTCTCGGGGTGATTTGCTCGAACCCATTCATGAAACTCGTGCTGTTTTCGAGGTTGCTCATGAACTCCGCGGACTTCGCCGTCCCCTCCAGGTACTTGTCGGTGGCGGCATCCAACACCAAGAAATCGGTGTAGATGGTCATCTTCTTCTTCTTCACCGACTTCGTGGGACCCTTGGCGCCCGCGAGAGGCTTCACGTCGACTTGCTTCTTTTCCTGTCGGATGGAGACTCCCTCCAACCAGATGGTCTCAGGAAGAAGGTCGCTCAGCAGATTCAGTTTTGGAGCCCACGCGACGCGCTTTACCATTAGATCGTCGATGATCTTTCTTCTTTGGAGAAGCTCAATTTCATTTGATTAATAGTAAAGGACTAGAGGGAAATTATAAGAAAACTAATCTAAATTTTAGAATAAGAGCATTTGCTGAGGACATGTATGCCACTGGAGAAGCTATATCGTGTTCTACACATATTGATAAAAAGTTTGACCCTGTTGGGGCAGGAGAAGAGGCTGGAATAATTTGTAAGCAAGCAATAGGCGGAAAAAAAGGTAAACCAGGCATTTACAATCTAATCATTTATCCAAAAGTATCAACAGAGTTACAAGCACCCACTCCTGCAATTGGATTAAATGCTTATGTGAAAAAGATGGGCCTTTCGTGGTTAGTTGGTAAAAAAGAAGGAGATAAGATTGCTGATGAAATGATCTCTACTTGGGACGATGGCACCGTGGAATACGGTTTAGATACTTCTCCTTTTGATGATGAACTCGTTCCAACTCAAAAAACAGTATTAATTGATAAGGGATTAATTAAACAATATTTTACTAATACATCTCTCGCTCGAAAAGATGGTTCATCTACTGGAAATGCGGGAATTACCATGCCTAAACCATCAAACACCATATTTTCCACGGGAGATCATACTTTAGATGAGTTAATGGAAATTTCCGAAAAACCTACGTTAGTAATCACATCAACGTGGTATACTCGTTTACAAAGCTATGCCCCTCCAGGGGCTTTATCATCGCTCCCTAAAGATGGAATGTTTTTGGTAAAGGACAAGGGAAAAATCTTGGAGCCAGTTCGCGAACTGCGTATAAATTCTGATCATTTCCATATGCTTGAGAATACACTTGGATTGGGAAAAAATTTAAAGCAAGTAAACACCTGGTTAAGTTCGACTGGTAATACTATTTTTGCGCCTTATATGCTCTTAGGAGATATCAGAATGACCACAGGAACAAAATAAATAACAAATTTATGATGGTCTCTTTTTTTTTATCTTTTTTAGATTTTAACCTTTTTAATAATTTTCTTTTAAATAGGGGATGATTTCCTCGCTTAAAAGTTGAAAAACGTGTTCCCATGTGTAAGGTTTAGGTTTCGCTCTTAAAGAGTTATCAATCATTAATACGAAATATTGAACCCCTGTTTTAATCAACGTTTCCAATTTATTTATTACTTCTTCCCTTGTTCCCATTAACGCAGATTTGCGAATGAAGTCATCTGGAATATCGCTTACGATTTGACTAACAATATCAAAATCAATATTATCAGCTGTAAAAAATTTGAGAGGCGACAGAGTCTCCGGTTCAAAACCTAATTTTCGATATAGTTCTCGTTTTTCTTCTTTCCAAAACCCAAGTGGTTTTAAAGAATATGGGTGCTGAAGTGCCATGGATAATTTTTTTTCTGCTGTATATCCATCAAGGGCTCTTTTTTCCTCATGTATAAAAATCCAGTTCCAATATCCAAACGTAAAATTTTCTAAATTCCTGTTACTTGCTTGTAAACTATTTTTGACATCTTTCATTTCTATTTTATAAGTGTCTGCGCTGAAAGAATAAGGGAGCCAACCATCAGCAATTGTACCAGTTAATTTTCGAGTTCGAGGTCCATTAGCTCCGATCCACACGGGGATGGATTCTTGAATTGGTTTTGGTTGTAAAATGGCATCTTTAAATTTATAGAATTCCCCTTCAAAACTTACTTTTTTACCATCCGATTTCCAGAGGGTCCGAAGCACTTTTATATACTCCTCCATTTTTGAAATCGGTTTTGTTTTATCAATCCCATAAAGATCAAGATTCCACGCTTCTCCTGGCCCAATTCCATAAATAAATCTACCATTCGTAACGTGATCTAATGTCATGACTATCTGTGCCATGATTTGTGGAAGATAACGATGAGGATCTGTTACTGCTGAACCAAACTGAACTTTTGATTTTAGTTCCGCAAAAACAGAAAATAAAGGCCAGATATTATAATTTCGAAACGGAGAACTTGGAGGAATACCACCTAAATGATCTCCTAACCAAATACCATCCCAGATCTCTTCTTTTATATCCTTTACGAAATTCCTATATCGTTGAAAAGTTTTTGAGGTATAACTTTCCAAGCTCAGATCTATACCAAATTTCACTTTAACCATTTATTTTCAACTTCTTTTATCTTTGTTTACATATTTTTACATAGTAAAATTTTCTCTACATAATTCCATATATACCGCTTATAGATATTCATTTAAAAGATGCATCCCTAAGATATTTAGATTACTATCAGAATGACCACAGGAACAAAATAAATAACAAATTTATGATGGTCTCTTTTTTTTTATCTTTTTTACGATTTTAAAATATTAAACTCTGAATACATGTTATTATAATCAATCTGATAATATTTATACATATATAAACTTAAATTGAATCTATTTACTGGTTGTTAAATTGGCAAAAAAGAGAAAACTGGATGATAAACAAAAATCGTTATTTTCATTTGTTGATGATACAAAGCCGAAAAAAGAGAAAACAATGTCTAGAGTAAAACAAGATAAACCAAAAACAGAGAAGAAACAGAAACCAAAAGAAGCAGTAACAACTAAACCAACTAAACCCAAATCTCCAGAAAAAGTCGAAAAAGAAAAGCAAAAGCATACTACTGAAATACCCGAAAAACTATTTTTTAAAGGAAATAAGGAGCCTTTTGGCTTAAAAGTAGATGATATCAAACTACAAAAAATACTAAGAGAGGGAGTCACTTCAAAATATATTAGATACTTAATTGAAAAAGGGGACATCATTGAAAACTTAGAAAGGGGATTGTTGTTAGACGTTGATTATGATGGAGGACAAAATAAAGCTATTTGTAAGTTTTATGATTTGGATACTGATGAGATTAAAATTTGGATTGATACAACCGACCATGAACCTTATTGTTTAAGCAAGGAATCTATTCCTGATTTAAAAAAACTATCTTACCTTGATAATAAAATAGGTAAAAACTTGAAACTAATCGAATATGAAGGTTTTACTAGATTTGAGGAAGTTAAGCGTTTTAACCTTATAAGTGACAAAGAAATTTCGATCACAAAAATTTATGGGAAAACTCCTACTAATATTGGAGGTTCCGGGATAAATATTCGAAATATTTTGGGAGAAAACAATGTAAAAGCATGGGAAGCGGATATAAGATATCATTTAAATTATATTTTTGATAGACAATTAATTCCGGGATTGATCTATTCTATTAAAAATGGCAACATTACTCAAATAAAATTTGAAAAAACTGATGCAGAATCTAAAACAATTGCCAATGAAACTCGAGATTTATTTAAAGGAGAGGCTCCCGAAATTCAAGAGTTTTCAGAAAAGTTTTTAGATATTTTTTTAACACCTATCCCTGATGTTAAACGAATGGCTATGGACATCGAAGTGAGTTTAGGCGATAAAGATTATAGAATCCCAGATCCTCGTCAGGCAAAACAAGAAATTATTAGCATATCTTTCGTCGCAACTGACGGATTGAAATTAGTCTATATACTCGAACGGGAAGGTTTTACATTTGGAAAATCCCATAAAAATTTCCCATCTGATGCCCAAGTTATGTTCTTTAAATCTGAAAAAATTCTATTACTTGAGACATTTCGGTTGATGTGGAAGTACCCCGTAGTTATTACGTTTAATGGAGATAATTTTGATTTGAACTATATGTTTCATAGGGCAGAAAAGCTAAAAATTGACCGAGATTTCAATCCCATTCATGTAAAAAGAGGTTTTGGAATTATGTCTAAAGCTGAGTGTGATTTAAGACATGGCATTCACCTTGATGTTTTTAATTTTTTCTTTAATCGAAGCATCTCTGGATATGCTTTTAGTGGCGCATATGAAAGTAGTTCATTAAATGCCATTAGCGCAGCATTATTAGGAGAAGGGAAGTATCAACACGAAGAAGAAATCCATGAAATGGAATATAATATTCTTTCTTGGTACAATTTAAAGGATTCCATACTCACTTTAGAATTAACTAAGTTTAATAACTCGTTGGTATGGAACTTGATAATACTTTTATGTAGAATCACAAAAATGCCAATTCACGAGATGGTTCGAAGACAAATCTCGACCTGGATTCAAAATATTTTCTTTTTCGAACATCGTAGGAAAGGTTATCTCATTCCTCGTCGAGGAGAAATATCTAAAGAAAAAAAAGGAGGATTTGGCAAATCAGTAATAAAGGGAAAAGGTTTCCAAGGAGCATATGTTATCCCTCCAGTTCCCGGGATTCATTATGATGTTATAGTTATGGATTTCTCCAGCTTATATCCCTCTATTATAAAAGAATATAATCTTTCTTATGAAACAGTCTTATGCCCTCATTCTGATTGTGAAGATAATCTATTAAAGGGAACACCATACCATACATGCACCCATAAAATGGGAATCTTTGCATATGTAGTGGGGTTTTTCCGGGATATAAGAGTAAAGTATTTTAAACCTAAATCAGCAGATAAAAATTTATCAGAAAAGCAACGGAGCTATTTTAATACGGTTCAGCAAGCTCTTAAAGTATTTATTAATTCTGCCTATGGTGTTTTTGGTTCCCAAAATTTTCCTCTTTTCTGTCTTCCTGTTGCTGAAAGCACAACTGCTATTGGGCAATATTCGATTAAGGAAACTATTAAAAAATCAGAGCAGATTGATGTCAAAGTTCTTTATGGTGATACAGACAGCGTCTTCCTTTTGAATCCTACAAATGAACAAATGGATGAATTATCGAAATGGAGTAAGGAGGAACTTGATCTTGACTTAGAAGAAGAAAAAACCTATCAATTCTTAGCACTTTCAGAAAGAAAAAAGAATTATCTCGGTATCTATAAAGATACAAAATATGTTGATATGAAAGGGCTTGTAGCCAAGAAAAAGAATACACCTGAATTCATTAAAAAAGCATTTAGTAATTTATTAGAAATCTTGAGGGAGGTAACTAATGATGAGGAATTTTCAAAAGCTAAAAAAGATATCAAACGTCTTGTTAAAACAAATTTACAAAAAATTGGAAAATCTGACACTTTTACTTTAGAAGATTATGCAATTAATATTACTATGCAGAAGAAGCTTAAAAATTATAAGAAAACTATTCCACAGCATGTTAGAGCTGCTTTGGAAATGAAAAAAGCAACAGGAAAGGTTTATCAAAAAGGGGAAACAATTACTTTTATTAAGAGCAGAGATAAAATCGGTGCTAAGGTTTTAGAAATAGCAAAACTTCAAGATATTGATGTGAAAAAATATAGAGAACTGTTGAAATCTGCCCTAGAACAATTTATTAATGCACTTGGAATGGAAATAGATATTTTAAGCTTTGAAACTACTAAATTTCATAGTATAGATGGATTTTCTTAATATTATTTCATTAATCTTGTCTTTAAAAAGATTTTTCTATCTATAAACACCTTCCTTAATTTAAAGCTGAGATTAAATTTAAAATTAGGATATTAAAAATATAGTTTATATTATTATATAGAATCATGAACAATAATTCCGTTTGTCGAGACAAACCAACCATTTTCTGTAATGATTTTAAAGATATTATGATTATACTGAGTTCTTTCAATTGATTTAATTTTTACTGGAGTTGTTTCGTTGAACTGAAGCAATCCCATAAATTTTCTTTTATAATGCTTTCCATCTGTTTCGATTACACGATAACAATTATCATTAGAACTAGGATGCCAGATCGAGCTAAAATGTCCGATTGCCCCCAAGATACTTATTAAATCATTCTTTAATTGTTGACTAGCAGTTGTAAATTTCCTTAATCCACTACGCAATAAATCTCCATCTCCCTTAAAATAAGAATCTAAAAAAGCGTGAACCCTTTCATAATTAAATAATTCAAAGGGTATTTTCTTATTTTGAGCTAATTTAGAGCATAAATTAATTGTCAACAATGTTAAAACATTTGAATTAACTCTAATAGTCTTTTTTTCATCTACTGTAAAAGGAAAACTCAAATGATCAAGTAGATTAATAATTTCTTGCCAATTATCAAAATTATGTTCCTTTGATTGGGTAATTGTGATTCTATTTTCATCTGAAGAGCCTTCAGCTGTATACCAACCTAAATATTTAAAGAAGTCATTTGTCAGAGGGAATACTGAATTATACCAATATCCTACTCTCCCATGAATTTTTATTAAAATTTCAACACGCCCTTTTTTTGCTTCAATTTCAATAAGATCTTTTTCAATTTTAGATAAATTTGCCCAGATTACCCTATACATTTTTGCTGACTTTGAATATTGAAATTTGGAATTAATTAGTTTAATTAAAGGATCAGAAGATCTTTGATTTTTTCTATAAGAAAATTTTAAATATTCATTCCTTTTTATTCCAATCCATTTGTCTTCCCAAAAAAGAAAACTTGGAATAAAAATGCATTTTGGAGGATTTGAAGATAAAGGAATATTATGTAGGACTAACAGATTATCACCTATTTTTAAATTACGAGCTGAAGTATGGTCAATATACCACTTATTTGCAGGATTATTATAACTTCTAACGTTAATTTGTAGCACTAATTTAGGAAAGATTTGATTTGGTCCACAAATAGTTTCTCTTCCATCAACCAAGCGAATTTTGAATACAAATGGAGATTGGGACTTTGAGAAATCCTTAATTTTTAGAAATTTTTGTGATCCTAATATCCCTTTGTCCTTATTAATTGATAATATTTTAAGATCATCCCATATATTTTCTAAACTTCCTATTTTGACTTTATGAACTAAATTATTTCTATCAATGACCACTATTTCCTCATCAGAAGCAAGACCACCTCTTAAATTTTTATTTGGTTTTTTTAGTGGATATTTAATTTTTGAAACAATGCAGGATCTATTAACTGGTCTCCTTCCATTTGGAGAACAATACCAATCTTTTTCCCTAGCCATTATATAATTCTCTTTATATAGGAAAATATAAAATACACTAAATTCCTTTTTATATAAATATTTATCAAACCAAATTATTATTCAAATTCTCCAAAATATATTCAAAAATGGAGTTCATTATTTTATATTTATATTACTATCAAATATAATGAATTTTATAAGTATGAACTAGACTTGTATTACTGAATCATATTCAAAATTAATTATATTCATAGTCCTTCCCACCATCTATCAAAAAGAAAAACCAGCAGACTCTTATCTTTTAAATCTACAAAAATTAACTTTATTTATTAAAGTTTCTAGAATCTTTATCTTCATTTATAAATGATCTACATTCTAAATATTGTGAGTTTAAAGAATTATAAGTTCCTCTGCCGCCATTGTGGTAGCTGCTGTAAAGTGCTGAACTTGACCGACACCAATAAAAAAGGAATGTTATATAAATACGACTATAAAGGTACACTCACTACTGCACCCATTACCTCGGTCACGGTTCATTACGATGAAAAACAGATTATCGAATCAGAACTTGATCCCCAGAAACCAGTATTTATCCCATATGAAACATACTTCCTTAAAGCATTTCCCTTTGAATTTGTACACACATATCAAATCAAAACAAAAAAGGGATGGTGTATATTTTATAATCAACAGGAGAAGAAATGCTCAATTTATTCTTTACGACCTTCGGTATGTAAAGCGTATCCCCTGTATGTGGATATTTTATTTATGGGAGGATCTCCTTATGGATTGATACCCAATATTACAAAATGTAAAGATGTTGATTCAGAAATAAGGAAAAGGTACCCACTTATAGAGGATTTAATGAAGGTGATTTTTGAGTTAGATACTCCATATGAAGCAATATTTCCAAGCTGTTTTAATCATTTCAAGAATTTAGTGTATAAACAATCTGCTTTTACAGCATTTTGGAAGGTGTGGGGCGATTTATTCCTAACTCCTTTAGAATTGCATCCTGATATGCTGAAAAATTACGAAAAGTTGGATTTCTCCCAGTTCTGGGGATGGATAAGCGAACACAAGTATGAATTAGGCATGAAAAACTGTGCATTCAGAGTAAAGAAATACAAAAACGAACTAAAGGAACTCAAAGTGGATTTCCAATTATAAAGTTAGTTTCATAAAGACGAAAGACCCAATTGGAGCAAAGGCAATTGAGCTCGCAAAACTCCAAGATATTGATCCGAAGAAGTATAAAGAACTTCTTAAATCTGCCCTAGAACAAGTACTTGATGCCCTTGGAATTTCATTTGATGAAATTAAGGGTATTAAGAAAATGGACGCTTTTTTCTAATCACCCTCACTTTAATTAGATTTTTAATAATAATTAACAATAATTAGAGATAAAACTTAATTAGTGGTGATAATTTACTGTTCTTATATTCTTTTAAAGAAAATTTATTAAAAACTAAACTAAAATATTGATGAAACTATATGTCATCAGACAGATAAGAAATAACTAAATATGAACCATTGAGTAATAAAAAAATGGTTGCGTTTGCGTTAAACCTTACGATTTTAAACGCATTTTGGGCAATGAGAAATGGATTACAGTTATATGCCGCCAAGGCATTGGGGATCCCCATTTTATATGTTCTTCTTATTTTCGGAATATACGTAATCTGGGACGCAGCTAATGATCCCTTAACGGGCAATTTGCTTGATCGTTCTTCAAAATTTACCTCTAAATATGGGAAAAGATTTCCTTTTATTGTTATAGGGCTCACGGGATCTCTAATATGTCTCACTTTAATATATTTACCTGTATCGAGTAATATGTTATGGGCTGTAGCCTGGTTACTGATTATACTAATAATATACGATGCATTTCAAACATTATATGAGTTGAGTTTTGGCGGATTAGGTGTAGATAGAATACGCGATCAGAACCAGCGAGTAAAGATGGGAACATATGCATATATTTTATATGGAATTCATGCGATAATATTTGCAGTTGTCACTCCAATGGTACTTGGTATATATGGCGGCGTCACAAACCCGTGGGCGTTTTTTATGGCTACTTTAGTAAGTATAATAACTATCGCAATTATATCAATCCCACATATTCTGAGTGCTCGGGAGCCTGAAGAAATGAAAGAACTAAGAATTACATTAAATGAAGAAGGAAAAAGTTCCTCACCTGCGAAAGTATTTTTAAAAAGAGCTTTTACAGATAGAAACTGGATGGTACTAGTTATTACTTATGATATTTTTGTGGTACTCACAGCTTGTGTAACTATCGGTACTGCTTTCTATGTATTAGATGTTTTAGGGTTGCCTATAGAAGTGACTGCTTTTACAGGGCTTACATTCTTTTTAGTAAGTTTTATCGTAGTACCTATATGGATGAAAATAGCAAAAAAAATAGGATCGAGAAAAACATTCCTCTATTCGTTGCTTATAACTGTCATTAGCACCGCTTGTTTTATATTTGCTAGCAATTTATCTATTTTGATAATTATTTTTATATTTTTTGCCATTGGGGTTTCCGGTGCTCATGTCCCACTGAACGCTATCTTTTCTGAAGCAATTGATAATACGACTTTAAAATCTGGTATTCGCGAGGAAAGTTCCTATCTAGGAATATTACGATTTTTTTCCGCAACCGCACTTTTTTGGCAAATCTTAATTTTTGCAATTGTAGGAACCACTACGGGATATGATCCCCAATTAGGTACAAATAATAGCGACTTTGCTAAATTAGGCTTATTACTACAAATGTCATTAATTCCAGCGATAATTTTGTTAATTAGTTTGCTTGTATTTGTGAAGTATTATACTATAAGTAAAGAGTTAGCAATCGAAAATAAAAATAAACTTATTGAAATGAATCTCTAAATTTTTTTAAATTTTTTTTTTTTTTTAGAATCTTAAGTTCTTTAATTATAAATATTGATTAATAAATACTTCAATCAAAGATTTTATTTTTTCAATTAAAAATTTAAACCAAATTTCTCCTTTTTCTTTTGAAGCGTGAAATGGATCACCTAATATCCCACTTTTACTAAGATTTTTAGTCTTCCATCTATTAGGTTTCTCAAACTTATAATTTGGATCAAGATAGGGGATATACTTTACATCGCTTCTCTTTAGGTTATTCATTTTTACCCTTTTTGGAAATAAATGCATCATAATTGACGTTTCAAACTCTCCAGCATGACAGATTCCACCAATTCTAGATGTTCTTATTCTCATTAAATCTTTCTTAATTATTGAAAAGGTATTTAAAACCAAAATTTTATCTTCATGTAGTTTTTGGATTGAACATAAAGCATGATTGTTTCCCCCATGAGCATTAATAAGAAAAAACCTTGTTTCTTCATAAAAATTTTTTAGAAGTTTATTTACTTGATTTTCAAATTTTTTCTTGGAAATTGATTTTGAATTTTTAAATCTTTTATGCTCTGGAGAGATACCTATCTTAATACCTTCAATTATTTTACCTTTAAATGTTGGAGCTACATTTTCTACTATTTTTTTAGCAATTAAGTAATCTGTTTCGGGAGGCAGATGAGGGCCATGTTGTTCATAACTTCCAATTGGAATAAAAGCGAAATAAATCATTTAAAAATCACTATTCAGCGTAGGTAATGAAAAAGTATGAATCACAAAAAACATTAATTTAAAACCATTAGTTGTTTTGTATTATGATTTTCTCGTATTTCCTTTAAACAGATATTTGCCTTAGATATTGCTTCTAAAATATTATCTCCAACACCAACCCCTGCTTTCAATTTCCATGGCTTATGTTTAAATTCAAATAATTTCATTGTTGGTATTAAGTCATCAGGCTCCATTGATGGAGGACATACACAAATAAAATTATCTCCTCCATTGAAAAAGCAAAGAACGCCTATAGTTTGGAAGCTTTCCATTAATGTTAAATAACCTCTATTCAAATCTATGTAATTTTTATAGAAAGGATTTACATCTGTAGCCAATTTCGTATAAAAATTTATATCAACATGAGCAACTTTAACACTATTTTTTATAGGTAATTTATGACCATTATATGCTAGTACTTTTTTTCTTGAAGACTGCGCACTTCCTTTAGCAATTAATACATCCGATGCTTCAATTTGAGCATTTAATGGGGTATTTCCTGTTCCAATTCCCATACTGACTGTAATAGGAAAGTTTTTTTCTAATTTATTAATAAACAATTGATGATGCTTAATGGATATTCCATTTGAAACAGCAATCATATTATCTTTTGAAGCAGAAAATACAAGACCTCCATAACGATTAAATTGTTTTTGTAAGAAAATAAATATTTCTGAGAGAAGAATTTGAATTTTATGCTCTCTATAATTACCCATTTCTTCCGTAAATGGTCCGAAATTGTCAATTTGAATGTAAGTTATTTGTATCATTAAAATACCTCACTTTTTATTAGAATCTCGTATTCTCCTTACCATTTTAACCACACTTTCTACCGAACGGCGTGCAAAATCCTCAATTCTCTCAACTGCCTCAACTCTAGTCATTCCAGGTCCTGAAACACCTAAAGAGACAGGTTTATTAAATTCTAATGACAAATCTACCATTTTTCTTGCTGCGTGTTGGGCAACAATCTGATCATGATCTGTGTCTCCTTTAATTACTGCTCCCAAACAAACAACACCTTCAATATTATCCTTTGCCAATAGATTTTTTATTGCTAGAGGCATATCAAAACTACCGGGCACCTTAAATACTTCCACTACATTACATCCTAAAAATTCTGCATGTTCTGCAGCTTTATTTAACATATTTTCTGTAATTTCATAATGGAATTCTCCAACAACTAATCCAATTTTAATTTTATTTTCACTCATTTTTTTACACCTTATTAGGGTTTAATTGGCCCAACATCGGGATATCCTTGTCTTAATCCCATTCCAGCATTTTTACTGAGCCAATCTTTTTCAAATAATAGTTTTAAAACATTTTGAGCATGTTCTCGCGCTCTATTATCACATACCTTAATTAATTCATCTGGAGTGTTTGCTTCATCTTCATGTACAAAACATTCAATAATATGCTTTCCTGTCATTAATTGGCACATTATAATACCTTGGCTTGCCTCGTGAGCACATATTTTATCTTTATCATCTTTACCAGGCATTCCAAGAACTAAACACATTTCACATTCATGTTGATCAAAAAGAATTTTGCATGCAACAGGCAAATCTTTCATGCCTGGAACCGTATATCTAATAATCTTTACTTTACTAGTTGTATTCTCAATTTCATCTATTACCATGCGTCCCATATCTACGCGCGCAAAAGTTGTATCCACAATACCAATATTTATTTTGCTCAATTTTTCACCTTAAGAAGATATTCATCAAAAGCTTTTACAATTTCTTTACCCTCAACCATAACTAAGTTATTTCTCTTGGCATACTCTCTTGCTTTTTTAATTGAAAGTGCCTTACCAGTTGTCCCATCTAACATTTCACATAATACTAAAACTGGAGAAAGACCACCTAATAACGCCAATGTAACCGTTAATTCAGTATGTCCTAATCTTTCTTTTAACAATTGTTGTTTTGCTATCAATAGGTGTGTGTGTCCTGGAGCTCTAAAGTTTGCTCCAAATATATCTCTATAATAATCATTTTTTACACCATTTTGATAAATTTGAGATCCAAGTAGTCCAAATTCTCTAATAGTTAAACCACGATCATTATCAGTGATCCCCGTATATGTATCAACATGATTAATAGTAACTGAAAATGATGGTTTATCTCCATACGGACATGCAACATTGGGAGAAATCTTGTTAAAGATTGAATATTGACTTAACACATTTGAATAAATCTCTAACATGAAAGGTAACCCTAATTTCTCGGCAATTTTAGCATGCATAGCGATACAAATTAATCCCCCAGCATCATTACGTAATTGATAAACATGATTTGGTGTTACTTTCTCTGCTAAACACACAAGATCTACTTCTTCTTCTCTACCATCAACATCATATACTAGTACGAATTTTCCTAGAGATAATTCTCTAATTGCCTTTTCTATACTTTCATTCATGTAAATTCTCCATTTATTAAAATTATTTTTTTTGTTTCCTACTCAATCATGAGTAGAAACCACTCTTAATAAATATAAGTTTTTACCTTATTTAATAACTACAAGAAAAAGTGAACTATTGTTAAAAAACTAGGCTTTTGATAAAAAATGAATTAATTTATCAAAGCATTTAATCCAAGAATGTATTTAAAGATTCCAGGAAGAAATACTCGAATCTGCCGGATGCATTTAACATTAAAGATGAAAAATAATTCTTTTCACCTACCCATTCATGGGTAGTTAACAATTTGTTCAATAAAAGTATGTACTCTTACTGATATATAGAGTTTATTTAGATTTTATC
>JAHQWS010000321.1 GCA_029856295.1 Promethearchaeia archaeon | reverse complement strand
CGTTTAGATTGGGCAGGAGTTTCTATTGATGATTTTCCTTATAAATTAATCACATCACTCGAAAATACGTGTGCAAATAAGCCAAATCTCTTATATTATAAGTTAATAGCAGAAACTATAGGGCATAATGCAAATGAGTGTTTAATGGTAGGAGATGAGGACAAAGATATGGTTGCGGCACGATTAGGGATGAAAACTTTTTTGGTACAAAGCCCCAATACAGAGCTGACTGCTGAAACCCCCGAACCAAACTATCGAGGTACATTAGCTGATTTAGAAAAATTACTCTAAAAGTTCTTTCTCATACCTCCTTTTTAACTTAAGGATAAGGAGGGAAAAAATGTAAAAAAATATTAAGAGCCATATTATAAAGATAAATAGGAACACAATATATGAATATTACACATCTTTATTTGAGAAATGAGATAATGTCCAGAAGATATATTTATAACTTGATCAGAATACTTTATAATTACCTCTAAATTTTTATTTTTAAAAAAAATTTTTATATAGAAGATATTAAAGCGTGTTTAAATATTGAACTCAAGAGAAAGAACTATAGCCGCTTTTGATCATAATGAGCCTGATAAAGTTCCAATTGATTTAGGTGGTAATGTATCAGGGATTCATCTTAAGGCATACAAAAAGTTACTGGAATATCTTGAAATTGAGGATAAGACTATTAAAACATATGATTTTGTTCAACAATTAGCGGTTCCATGTGAAGAATTATTAGAGAGATTTCATATTGACACTCGATATATTCGCCCATTAGAGGGAATGGTTAAGATTGATGATTTTGAACCCGAATATGTGGGAAAATATGTTGGAGTCTATGATCAATTTGGAGTATTTTGGGGAAATTTTGCTTATAAAGATTTAGAGGAGATTTTATATTATGACCCTGTTATACATCCTTTATCGGATTTTAAAACAGCTAAAGAAATAGAGAATTATGATTGGCCTGATGGAAAAGATAAAATTCCATTTAAAGGATTAAGAGATTATGCTAAAAAATTGCGAGAAAGTACTCAATATGCATTAGTAACGCCCACGACGGGGTGTATCTATGAATATACAACATTTTTATTCGGATTTACGAAAGTCTTAAGATATCTAAGAACAAAACCAGAATTAATAATCGCAGCAATGAAAAAACTTTTAAAATATTGGACAGATTATAATATCACATTCTTAAATGAAGTTGGGGAATATTTAGATGTTATTTGTATTAATGGTGACTTAGGAGAGCAAGCAGGACCAATAATGAATTTAAAAATATATGAATCAATCATAAAGCCTATAGAAAGAAAGTTATCAGAAAAAATCCATGAGTTAGCAGATCTTAAAATCAATTACCATTCTTGTGGTTCTGTATCTTTATTTATACCACATTGGGCTGAGATTGGCTATGATGCTTGTAATCCTGTTCAAATCTCTGCCTATGATATGGAACCATGTAGTCTTAAGAAAAGATTTGGCAATTTAATCACATTTTGGGGAGGTGCTTGTAATACACAACAGACATTACCATTTGGAACTCTTGAACAAATAAGAAATGAGGTTAGAGAGAATTTGAAATGTTTTAAGCCAGGAGGTGGCTATATCGCAGCAAATATCCATAATATAACAGCAGAAGTTCCCCCTCAAAACATAGTAACTATGTTCGATGCATTGAATGAATTTAGGAATTACTAAAAATGTTATAATTTTAAGAATTAATCTCTTTCTTAATACGATTCTTTTGTCAACTTCCATTTTAAAGGTGAATTTGGGGTGCTTTTACCCTCAAATATAATTTTATTGCCAATTGTATTTAGCTTGTCTTCTTTATCATTTATCTCGATAAGCTTTAATTCTTGAATTTCTTCTTGGTTTAGTTCCAATGTAATTTTCCAGTTCCCTTCCACTTTAGGAGCATACCATCCTGAATATCCATTTTTAGATTTCTCAAATCCTAAAATAGGAGATAAAAATTGATATTCTTCTTTTGGCAAAATAGGCGTTAATTTTAGACCTTCTTTTGTAAATTCTGCTCCAATTAGATGGATGATATTATATAACGGCCAGGCATGAGGGTGCAGATTAAGTACAGGAAAATCAGTCCAATTAAGACCCCTTGTCAATTTCCTTATATTATCTTCCTCAGATATATCGGATAATAGAGAATCGTCAAATCCCGTCTGACCTGGATAACTTGATAGCTCCGAATTATATGTATCTGGTCCACTCCATATCCCATACCATACTTCAGGATACTGTTCTGCATGCATTGCAAGAGTGTTTTTTTTCCATTCATCCCAAGCCATATTATGGTCTGTTCGAGCTAAAGCCATTATTAATGTCCCATTTATTGAAGGCCATATTCCACAATTTAATCCTATTCCTGGCTTTGAACTTAATGCAGAAAGGGGCTCACTCATAATCATCGCACCTGTTTTTGAAGGTTTACGAACTAACTCATTAATGTTATCAACCAAAATCTTGGTTTGATGTTGATCTGGGCATCCTCCCAAAATTGCCCATGGTTGAGGTTCTAACCACATTTTTTTTTCCCCTATCCAACCAATGTCTTCTGTGAGCCAAGCTCGTTTGAACCATCTCCCTGTCCATTGCTTAAGGATTGCATTTCGTAGAGAATTAGCGTATTCTAAAGCTTTCACTGCTGTATCGTTATCACCGTAAAAATTTAACATCTCAGCATAATTTACAAGAACATAAGTAGCCATTGCAGAATTTAATACAGTTTCTGCTACTTTTCTGACTTCCGTGTATTTTTCTACGGGAACATGTCCTACAACAACACCATCATTCCAATCGCCATTTGATAAACGTTGGAGTCCATGCCTTCCTACTCCTGTTATATTGATAAACCTTTCATAACAAAGTAAAAGTAAGTCTCTAACGATTGCCTTTTTTGCCTTTTTACCATAAATTGGATAAGTCAGAATTTCTTCATTAAGAAAATTAGTGTCCCGCGTTATTAGAACATATTCACTTGCAAGCCATAAAAGCCACAATTCTAAATCACTAGGTTTAAATGGTGTTGGTTGAATTTTTCCATTACCGCATATGCCATAAGGAATTTCACCATTTTTATCAACAGTTTTTAATATATATCTAATAACTTCCTTTACAATTTCTGGTTGGCAAAACAAAAATGGCAAAGCATGTTGTAAAGGGTCGCGAGCTGCTCCTTGAAAACCTATAATATATTGATATACATGTCCTTGAGAAAGAATATGCTCATTAAAGAAATCATCATATGTCATTGCACCCCGTAGATAAGCGTAATGCCACATTAATTCACGATCCACCCACGAATCATCGGGAATTTTTAATTTAATTCTATTTTCCTGCCAGCGATTACACGATTCTGAGAATAAAGAAGAAAGATTTTTCTTATATTTATTTATAAGAGAAGTTAACTCATAACCGTCTGGAATATATCCATAGGCAAAATAAATGGTTTTACTTTCACCGGGTTTAAGATATAATTTACGTTCAAGAAACATAGAATTATCTTCATCAGAAAAAGAATCTTCTGTACTAAAAGTAATCTTAAGCCCATCTGGTGCTTTAACACCTCCTTTCCCAAAAAATTGAAAACCACTCGTAAATTTGGAGTTAAAAGGCGCATCTAAAGAAACAAGAAAAGTAGGAGGTGGTGTTTTATCCTTGTATTCTGGTTTTTTCCTAAAATTTTTTTTATTTTCATCATAAGGAGTTTGGTCAAAAATTTTTGTCTCTTGGAGCCCCTTTCCACTGAATATTATGTTAAATTTATGTTTAAATTGAGCACTAAATCTACGACGAGACTCAGCTAATTGAGAGATATTTTTATTAGATAAAGAGTCTAAAAAATCATCATAAGAAAATTGATACATAGTACAGTCCCAATATTCAACCCAGCGAAGCTTAGAGGGTTCTTTTCTAACATTTTTTACAGTAACTTGAGAAATAAGAATTGGATCATCTCCAAAAGGAGCAAAAATTATTTGATCAATGGTCAATCCATTCTCTTCAATTTTTCTTCTAAAATATCCAACTCCATAAATTCTTTTAAATTTTTCATGACTTCCTGTAAAATATGTACTAATAACAATATTACCATCAGTTAAATAACCAAAACCCCCCGCAAATATATTATTTTTAGGATCATAATCGTTGAGAAACTTAGGAGCCCCTTCATCTTGCCTTACCTGAATAAAGCCATAATTAGATGCAACACCTACTAAGCGATCATTACCAATTAGAAAGGAGTGATCTGTTTTGGATCTAAAAGCTTCATTTACAGGTGAAACGGCTTTAGGGTCATTTATTTGATCACATGTATAACGATAAGCAGGTAATCCAAATTCATCTTCAATCCATTTACCAAAATAACCTGATCCATACGGCTTTCTTGACATTTCTTATTACATCCGAAATTTTATAAAATATAAATAAATCATAATTGTTAATATATTAATCTGCATGAATTTTATTTATTTCACTATATCTAAAACAACTTGTGATATGATCATTTACCATACCAACAGCTTGCATAAAAGCATAACAAATTGTTGGCCCTATAAATTTAAACCCCTTTTTTTTAAAATCTTTAGTCATTAGTTCTGATTCGCTTGTTGTTGATGGTAATTCTGAAAGGGCTTTGAACTTATGAATTATGGGTGTATAGTTCACAAATTGCCAAATATATTTGTCAAAAGAACCAAATTCTTTCTGTACATTAATATAAGCTTTGGCGTTTGAAATCGCTGCATTGATTTTTAATTTATTTCTTATAATGTCGCTATTGTTCATCAATTCTTCAATCTTATGTTCCTTATATTGGGCAATTTTATTATAATCAAAATTATCAAATGCTTTTCTATAATTTTCTCGCTTTTGTAGGATTGTATTCCAACTTAATCCCGCTTGGACCCCCTCTAATGTTAAAAACTCGAATAGTGATCCCTCATCATGATTAGGAACACCCCATTCTTTATCATGATATTGTTTCATGAGTTTATTATAATTACCCCACTCACATCTCGAAACCATTTTAAGAATACTCTAAATAAATGTTAATGATCAATTAAAAAGGCATAAAATAAATAAAGTTAATTGAATATCATTAAAATATGGTAGAGGATGATGAAACCATTGAAAGACATTTTAATTGTAAAATTTGTCAAATTTCCCATCGCGTCAAATTAAATAAGAGATTACTTGAGGGACGGACAAAATTTCCATTCCCATATGTGTATCTGCACGACCACATTAATGGTGTTGAGCATAAAGAAGTTTTAACTATACTTTACATAGATAATAATTTACAGATTAGACATTCGGAGATTCAAGAGTTAGGTTACGATTCTCTTTTTTCAAAAGAGCAAGTAGAGGCAATAACTAAACCCTTAATAAAAGAAATCGAGCTTTTGAGAAATGAAATCAAGAAATTAAACCGGGAGATTGATGATTTAAAAATTAAACTTACTAGTAAGCATTATACTCGACAATATTGAATTTCAAAATTTCTTCTTTTATCCTGTATTAAAATTTCGAAAAAAATATAAAAATAGTTCTAAATCATCACCAATTCTATTGAACTAACCTTGAGAGTAGATCTCCATTTCCCTACATTTCATGATTTCAAATTTTTAAATCAATTGGAAAGCTAAAGCCATTAATATTAATTTAATATAATTAGACTATGGAACAATTAGTAGAATTTTTTAAGAATTGGATTTAAAAAAGAAAGAAAGAAAAAATTTGGAATTTTCTGTTTTTTTAATCTACATGAGCAGATATGACTAAGTCGGCGAATAATTTCATATCGTTCAATAACGTTTTGAGCACATCCTGGGATTCCATATCAAGCTCTTCAGATTTCATGATGAGTACTGATAAGATGTATTTAAAGATATGCAGCTCGATTTCTTTTCCGTCGTCACTCGCCCCTTTAAATGAAGCCGAATCGGTCATAAAAATATTTTCCCGGACTGTGTTGCATGCGTTGATAAAATCCCTTAAGTCGCCCCTCAATGTTAATCCGCTGCTAACCCCCTGAACATTATGAACAATAACATTTCCGGATATGTCAGAAATAATTATTTTAGCTTTAATTTCTTCGAGCCGTTCTTCGGCTTTTTCTACATGGGATTTTAAGTCAGCGTAAGAGGCGATTAGTATATCTCTAAAAGTTTTAGCCAATTTATCTTGGTCATATATACTAGTAAGCATATGCTCAAAATCGTAATCTTTAAACACATCTATAAAGAGTTCTTTGGCTTTCTTTACGTTGGTATCTAATAATTCTTTTGGGTAATCTTCAACGTCAAATTTATGGAGGAATAAGAAGACTTTCGGCTTCTCGTTATTTTTTCGATAAATATCAAGCAACCCAATAAAATACTCTTTTGCTTGTTCGAAATTGTTTGGATCGTGGAGATCTACTATCGGAATTAGAATATCTGTACCTTTCAAAATGTCAGGTTTCTCCATATACTCTTTTCTATATTGTTCTTGACCCCCAAAATCAAAAATTCCAACTTGTAGTCCTAGGAACGGGTGTCTTCTTGTCTCATATAATATTGTCGGGCTTAAAGCTTTCGTATCTTGAGGTGATTTTTCTGCAAATGCTACGCTATATAGGGAGGTCTTTCCACATCCACCCAAACCAACTAAACTAATTTTCATTTTTGCTATCCTCTTAACTTATGTTATTTAATAATTATTCATACCATTTAATTCTTTAACTGATTTACTTCGTTTTAAGTATCTTTCTTTGGTTCGAATTTAATATTTCTTGAGAAAATTTTACCATAGGCATCGGATATAACTTCGACCAATACTGATCCTTCCAATGAATCAACGGGATATCCTACTTCAATATCCTCGTAGGGGAACATCTCTTTAATTGTTGTTACCCAGGGTTTATTTTCAAAAACCTCATCTATTGTAGCGATTCTTACTTTTATATTATCTATGGTAAAACCAGCTGTATTTGTTATCGTTAATTTTAACTTTTTTTCACGTTCATTCAGCTGTTTAGAAACGGATATTGCACGTCTAGTACCAAATAGTGACTTAGCTTGCTCACTTATCTCTTTTGTTTCAATTCTTGATTCTTCTTTATCAACTACATCTTTAACAATAAAGACCTTTCTCTTTTGGATGGTATATTGGCTGACTTTCTTTAATTTTGCTAAAAACAGTACTGCGTTCAAATTTATAGCATTATAAGGTTCAACTGTTAAATACCCCTTTTGAGCAGCGTCTTCAAGAATCTCTGCCCCGATTGCAGTTCTTGCAAATACAGTGTTCTTATTCGCCCCCGAACCAACTGATCCTACAGAAATATCCGCATTTTCGGCTGTTAAGTCCGTACAAAAACTACAAGAAGAGCTTTTATATTTATGAAGAGACTTTATATTGTATGATTTTATAGGTTCTTCTTGATTTTCGTAATATAAATGAAATTTACCTTTATTGATATCCATCTTTGTAACTTTCGCCATATCTATGCCATCTTTCTCAAACATCGGGTATAGGGTTTCAGGAGAAAAGCTATCCATACAAAACAGACCAATTGTTAAAATATGAGCTCGCATGAAATATTTAAGCATTCCTGAGGGAGAACTATACATTTTATGCACTGCATCGATATTACAGGGGGTGCCTACAAATGCAATTGATCGATAATCCGCCCGTATGGCATCCATTAACGCATCTACTGTTTGACTATGTGCATATATTGAACCCGAAGCTTTGATAGCATCATCTTTAGTAGTTATTATTTGGGCAATGGGATGCCATGGGTTATCAGGATCTTTCATGGTAACAATCGCAGCATCAATTAAATGTTCATCAAACAAATAACATAAAAGACTTGTAATAGTTCCACCGTCTTGCCCACCAATTACTTCAGGTATATTTGTATTAGCCACATATCCTCTATTAAACTCCCCTATAAGCTGAATTGGATCCGTAATTGTACGTGGACATTGATTATAGCATATTCCGCAGCCAGTACACTTTCCTACCAACTTAGGTTGCCCAATAAGATGATCCCATTCCAAGACAGGACAAACCGCGGCACATGTACCACATTCAGTGCAAATTCCAGTTCTCACGATTTCTTTCATCAACATTCCAAAAGAATCCTTTTTGCCCTCAAGCTTCTTTTGGATAAAGTCAAACGAATATTTATATTTAGAATCAGCTTGTTCGTGATTAACTTCTTCTTCTGTCATATTTAATTCTTAAAATCAAATGTATGTTTAATTAATCTAATTGTAATATTTTATTTAATGAAAATTGTTTATAACAAAAAAAACTTATTAATTACCTTAACAAGTACACAATTAATTTAACTTATTTTTAAAAATAAATATCTCATAATAAATCATATTGACTTAATTTTGCCTTTTGATGATGATTGAATTGGTTTTAAATATTAAAAAGAAAGAAATTATATTTAAAAAAAGTTGAAAAAGATGGTAGATATTAGTCATATTAAAAATATAGCTGTAATTGGAGCGGGAGTACAAGGTCATTCTGTTACCCAAGCTGCGCTAATGGCTGGTTTTGAGAAAGTTATTCTCAACGATATTAGTTTAGAATTAATTGAAAAAGCCGCTAATCAAATTGAAAACGATGAGATATATGGTCTAAAAACACTTGAATCTAAAGGTCAATTAGGTGAAGGAATAACTGCTGATTTTCTTATGAGAAATCTGTATAAAGAAACAGATTTATCGAAGGCAGTTTCAAACGCAGATTTTATAATTGAATGTGTTCCTGAAATTATGAAAATCAAGCAAGAAGTTTTTAAAAAATTGGGAAGGTATGCCCCTGAACATACTATTTTAGCAACGAATACATCATCAATGAGTATTACTAAAATCGGTGAACCTTCAGGTAGGCTCGAAAAAGTAATTGGCATGCACTTTTTTCCGCCTCCAATAGAAAACAAATTAATCGAAGTCATCAGAGGTCATAATGCTACTGATAAGACTTTGGATATTGGAGTTGCATTAGCCCAAAAATTACCAAGTCTAGAAGGAAAACGATTAATAATTAGATTAGAAAAAGAGAGTCCTGCATATGTAGTAAATAGGGTAATAACCGCCAGTGTAATATATATAAATTGGATCATAGATAAAGCAATCGAAAAAGAGCTTACTTTTGAACAAATAGATGCTGATATTTTAGAGATATCGCCTTTAGGTGCTTGTCTGTTCATTGATATTATCGGCCTAGATACGGTATATCATATTATGAATTATTTAGCAGAAGTCATATCCCCAGACTTTGCTCCAGGTAAAATTCTTGCAGATTTAGTTAAAAATGGTAATTTAGGCAAAAAAACAGGTAAGGGATTTTATCAATGGCCCGAGGGACAAACCCCTGAAATAGATGAGACTAACAAAGCGGGATTATTGGATATCGAAACTACAATAGCAATCATGTTAAATGAGGGATGTAGGCTTTTAGAAGAAGGAATTGTAAAGGGTTTTAAAACTATAGATAATGCTGTATCAGCGGGATTTTACTTACCAGGTCCTTTTATTACAGGAAAAAAAAAATATAGCGAATATTCTAAATTATTGGAAGAACTCGCAGAAAGGATCGGAAAACCTTATCTTAAACCTTGTAATTTAATGAAGTCAGGCGAATTTCTTAAAATGAGAAAATAAAATAAAGTTATACTGTTCCTGAAAAAGTAATAATTTGATAAATTTAATCAGTCATGTAATATTGGTTTTCTTGCGGCAAGAACCGCATCAAGGCGTTTAATTGGTGTATTATGAGGGGCATTTTTAATTAACTCCGGATTAGATCTTGCTTCTTCATAGATTTTCAACATGACGTTAACAAAATTATCTAGTGATGCTTTTGATTCTGTTTCAGTTGGTTCAATCATCATCGCGCCGCTAACAATTAAGGGGAAATATATTGTTGGGGCATAAATCCCATAATCGATAATTCTTTTAGCTATATCTTCAGTAGTTATATCATTAGGTAGATTTTTATCTGAGAGTACAAATTCATGCTGACATGTTCGATTATAGGGGGCGTGGTATTTTTTTTGTAATTGAACCTGCAAATAATTCGCATTTAAAACGGAGATCTCTCCCACACGCCTTAAGCCTTGAGCTCCTAATGCAAGTAGATATGCATATGCTCTTACTAAAACGCCAAAATTACCCAAAAAACTCTTTATTCTTCCAATACTATTTTCAGAGTATTCTCTATATTGGAAACCATTATTATTTGGAATAATACAAGGATTTGGAAGAAATGGAATAAATTCTTTTTTAACTCCTACTGGTCCAGAACCAGGACCTCCCCCTCCATGAGGAGTCGAAAAGGTTTTATGCAAATTCAAGTGAATAATATCAAATCCCATATCCCCTGGTCGACAAATTCCTAACATTGGATTTAAATTTGCCCCATCATAATAACATAATCCCCCATAATCATGAACAATTTTAGTAATATCTTTAATATTTCTCTCAAATAAGCCTAATGTATTAGGATTAGTCAACATGATCCCCGCAACATTATCCCCTTCCATCGCGTATTTAAGGAGATCAATTGGAATTTCTCCGTCTTTATTAGACCTTATTTTAATAATAGAGAAGCCCGCCATTTTAGCAGATGCTGGATTTGTGCCATGAGAGGATTCGGGAACAATAATAGCATTTTTTTTTAAATTCATTGTTTCAAAATATTTTTTTATCATTAGCAAGCCCGTTAATTCACCATGAGCTCCTGCAGCAGGTTGAAAAGTAAAACCGTCCATCCCTGTTACTTGACATAATATTTTAGATAGTTCAATTATTAACTCAAGTGCACCCAGATTCTCCTCTTGTAGTGGATGGAGTTTTGAAAAATCGGGAAGTCGAGCTATAACCTCATTAATTTTAGGATTGTACTTCATTGTGCAGGATCCTAAAGGATATATTCCCGTATCGACTCCATAGGTTTTTTGGCTCAAATTTAAAAAGTGGCGTACAATTTCAATTTCAGGTATGTCAGGAATTAGTAAATCTTCTCTCTGTAATGTTTTAGGTATTAAATCATCAATATTTTCATATTCTATATCCATTTTTGGAATAAAATTGTTATGTGGATGGTTATATCCTTTTTCAAAAATTAATCTTGAATCTGAATCCATTTTTAATCCCTCCTCTTGGTTTTTTGAATAGAGAGTAAAGCAGCGTTAAGGAAAGCCTCAATATCGGATTTTTTATTCATTTCAGTAACACATATTAGTGCTACATCTTTCATATCAGGAAAATATTTAGTTAATTTTAAAGGTGGTAATAAATTCTCTTTTTTACATAGAGTTCTAAACTTATTAATATTTGGGCACCTAACTAAAAACTCATTGTAAGTAGGTTTTTGATTTAAAACTTCAAACCCTTCTATTTCCCCTAATTTTTGTTTAACATAATTTGCCTTTTGAAAATTCTGTGTCGCAATTTCTCTCAATCCCGTCTTTCCAAGTGAAACAAGATATATTAATGCTGCCAAAGAACAAAGGGATTGATTTGTGCAAATATTTGAAATTGCTTTTTCTCGACGGATATGTTGTTCGCGCGCTTGTAGTGTTAAAATAAATCCTTCCTTTTCACCATTAATTTCTTTAGTTTTACCAATCAACCTACCTGGAACTTTGCGTAAGAAGAGTTCTTTAGCAGTAAATATCCCTAATCCAGGACCTCCAAATGATGGTGCTATTCCTAGTGATTGTCCTTCTGCAACAAAAATATCTATATCTAACTCTCCGGGAGGTTTTAATATCCCTAAGCAAGTCAAATCGGTCATTACTTGAATGATTAAACATTTCGGCATTATTTTCCTAATTTTTTTAACCAAGCTTGGAACATCTTCTATTTCTCCAAAAAAATTAGGACTTTGAAATAAAATTGCGGCAATATCCTCATTTAATTTTGAAAACAATAGTTTCTCAGAGACAAGCTCATATTCGATATGATAACCCCAACAATAGGTTTTAATTACTTCTAAATATTCCGGATGAATCCCCTCTAATAAGAGAATTTTATTTTTTCGAGTGATGATGGTTGAAATAATTGCCGCTTCAGCGAGCGCAGTTGAACCATCATACATACTCGCGTTAGCCACATCCATTCCCGTTAGCCTAGAAATTGCTGATTGATACTCAAAAATTGCTTGTAAATAGCCTTGACTAGCCTCTGCCTGGTATGGAGTATAAGAAGTATAAAATTCCGATCGACTAATAACAAATTCAACTAATGATGGAATATAATGATAATAGCAACCAGCTCCTAAAAAAGAACTTGAATAAATCTTATTTTTATGTGCCAATTGTTCCAACTTTCTCAAAAGATCTGGCTCGGACAAGCCCTCGGGAAGATCAAGTTTATTTATTTTTAAATCATTTGGAATATCCCTATATAGATCATTAATAGAATTTACTCCTATAACCTTTAACATTTCTTTGATAGAGTCTTTATCATGTGGAATAAAATCCAAATTATATACCCCGCTAAATTAAATTATAATTAAATAGAGAAAATATTACTGATTTTCCTCCCCTTGAATCAATTCTTGGTATTGAAATGCAGTGAGAAATATATCTAACTCACTTGGATTATTAATTTTAATTTTTAAAAACCATCCCTCATCATATGGTGAAGAATTAACCAATTCGGGTCTATTACCAAGATAATCATTAAGTTCAATAATTTCTCCGGATAATGGCATATAAAACTCATCTACAGCCTTTACAGATTCAATTTCTCCAATTATGCTTCCCTTTTCAAAAATTTCACCAATTTTAGGTAGTTCAACGTATACCACATCGCTTAGTTGATTTTGTGCATAATCTGTAATTCCCATTACAGCTATTTCGTTTTCTAACCTAACCCACTCATGGGATTTCGTATATTTCAAATCTGGAGGAACTTTAAAATCCATTTGAATCACTCTATTATTTTAATTATTTATTTTTTAAACATTTCTATAAAAAGGTGTGGATACTACTATAGTTTTCAACAATTTTCCTCGAATTTCAATTTCTAATTCGGTTCCAATCGAGCTTAAATCTGTTTTCACTAATGCTAAACCAATCGTTTTCTTTAATGTAGGTGAATACCCGCCTGAAGTAACATACCCAATATTTTTACCGTCCTTGAATAATTTATAATTTTCCATTTTAGAATGGTTTGATATCAAATTCTTCGATCAGTTCCTTTATAGTAGTATCGAATCTTTCAGCGATACTTAGGAACAAATCACCCCAACCACTGTCTATAGATATTTCCTGTAAATCAGAAGTAGGAGAGAAGAAAATAATTAGTTCTCCAATTTTAGAAAAATCCTCCCTCTTTAATTTGAGAATGTGATTCTCTAACTCACTAATAATATCTTCCTTGGTTTCAAACTTAGAGTGCAGAAGATTCATTTCTGGCGATTTAAGCTTCTTGTCAATTAGTTCTAATATTTTAACAACTGCTTTAATTTTCTCGTTAGTATTTTCCATGGTTAATCTCTTTAAATTTCCTTTTCCAATCCCAGACACTACTAAAGCAGTTAGCAGGGTAGCTAATATAAAATCCTTCTTGTCTCTCTTTATCTTCAATCTTAAAACGCTTTTTTTGCCTATCAGTTAATATTTATGATATCTCAACATAAAAGGTTTTAGATATGTTTACTA
>JAHQWS010000320.1 GCA_029856295.1 Promethearchaeia archaeon | reverse complement strand
AACTACACGATCCCACCTTTACTAAATCGCCCGAACCTAAAACTACTTCTAATCCATTAATAAATTCAGCACCTGTGCCACCAATCATCCCTAAGTTGAACATTCCGTAACACAAACAAGACGCTACAACCCCAGTTCCCGGAGGGGAGAATGTAATACCTGCCATAAGGTTTGGATGATATTTTCCGAGATAACCTTGTAAATCTGCCCAAGTTACTCCTCCTTCTATTAAAGCATACATGTCATCTTCATTTACTTCAATTATGCGGTTTAAACGCCTTAAATCAACTACAATCCCTCCTTTTAGGGGAGTTGCAGTCGAACCGAAATTTATACCAGTTACCCATGGTATTACTGGGATTTTATTCTTATTGGCAACTTTAACTATCTCTTGAACTTCTTCTGCAGAATTCGGCATTATAACCATATCGCATATTCCTTCTGGTTCTGCCGTTACAAAATCATAATGGTAAAGATATGTTTCCTCAGGTTTGTCCGATACAAACTCTGGCCCAACAATAGTTTCCAATTCAGATACAATTTCACTATTAATCATTTTAAAATCACCCTTAATAAGAAGTTAAGTTAGTTGGTTATATAAAAATTTTGACTAAACTCAGAAGTAAGTAAACTCTTTATTATTATAGATTAAAAAAATTAATAAATTTGAAAAAAAGTAAGATTTTAAATGGAATGTTATTGACTAAATTGCCTTTCTTACCAACTCAGAGAGGTCCAAAGCCTGAATCTCATTGTCTTTAATATTTGTTTTAAATTGGTTTAAACAGAAAGGACAGCACGAAACGATTGCTTCAGCTGTAGTCCCTATAGCTTCTTCAATTCGCTCATTCGCAGCAAAGGCAGATAATTCCTTGAATGATGACCTTACTCCGCCTCCTGAACCACAACACCACGCATTATGTCTATTTCGAGTCATTTCTAAGAGTTCAATCCCGGGTATTTTCTCCAATACCTCTCTAGGTGCTTTATAAATCCCCATGTGTCGACCAATATGACAAGGGTCGTGATAGGTAATCTTCATGTTAATTTCTTTGCTAAAATTTAGCTCATCTTTTTTTAATTTGTCTTGTATGAACTCTGGCAGATGTTTTACCTCAATCCCATGATTAAGACCAAATTTATTTGGATATGTATCTTTCCACGTCCTATAACATCCCGCACAGGAAGTAATGATTGATTCTATTCCAGACTCTTTAAACATATTTACGTTTTTCTCCGCAATCTCTTTTGCTTTTTCAATCTGACCGGTCATATAAACGGGAGATCCGCAACAACTTTCATTGGTAAGAATTCTGAAATCTACCTGTAAGGAGTTGAGTATTTCAGCAGTGGCCACAGCAACACTTTGTTCTCTATAGCTTGAAGTACAACCAACAAAATATGCAAGTTTCGCATCAGGGGATTGCTTAATATGTGATGGCAACCAGTTTAATCGATCTCCGTGTTTTTCCATGTAAGGATTTTTTTCTACCATTATATGTTCTGTGTATTGCTTTTGTTCGGGCATTGGACCAAAACCTTGTTTAACCGCTTCTTCTCTCATTGCCATTAACCATTCTGCGGCATAACTATGAATTTCAGGAATTTGGCATTGTTGTACACATGCCATGCACACAGAACATTGGTAAAAAATTTTAGCTAAATCCTCTGTCCAATTGAGTTTGCCTGAATTTATTGCCCAGATAAGAAGATTCTTACCACCAAGGTAATAAGCTTCAAATTTTCCAAATTCACCTGATGGACATACACGGGACCAATAAGCATCCTTAAAAACTGTCCTACAGGTGCCACATTTTCCGCATTGATAAACCACGTCTTTATAATGTTCCAGATTTTGATATCTTTTAAGATCATGGATTTCATACGCTGTTTTTACTTTAGAAATACCTTGTCCTTTAACATATCTTACTCTAGGTTCTCTTTTCTTCTTACCCATATTAGTCCTCTCCGATTCCTTGTCCGGGATTCAATATATTATTGGGATCAAGCAGATTTTTGATTTTCTCAATTAATTCAGTTGTAGCGGGAAGAGTTTTATTCTTATAATACTCAACTGCCCATAATGGAGGTTTATACATTACCACACCACCTAAATCTTGGACAGATTCATGAATTTCATGGAGTAATTCTCTTGCATTATTTATATCATTAGGATCATTTTTGTTAAAATTAACATTCGAACGGGCAACACAATAATGACCACCAAACATTATTCGGCTATAAAATTGCGGAATTTTTCCATATTTAAGACATACTTCCCTCGATAAATTATAATATTTTACAATATCTCGATTTGAACAATAACTCCCGATCCACTGTCCACCTCCCCCTCTTGAGAAATTCCAGCATCCCCAAAGTTGAATTGGTGGCGGTTTAATTGCTTCTACACCATCTTCAGTGGAAAGTAAAGTGATTCTTCCTTTTTTGCATATTTCCCTAATAGCTTCGCATTGAGCTTCATGTTGTTTCTCAGTATAAGCTTGTGTGGTTATAAGGCAAACAAAATCAGGCATGTTTGCTGCTACAGCATCTTTAACCGCATCTCTTTCATTTAATTCTTGAGCTGACTGTCCCCATCCGAAATTTAAAATAACAATATCACATATACCTAATCCAGCTTTCGAAAGTTTGAGTAGAATAGGAACACCCGTTTCCATATTCAGAGCAACTCCAGTAAAATCTTCCCTGAATGGTAATTTTGGCCATAATTTTATTCCCATTTTCGTCACGATACCAGTTGTTCCCTCCCAACCAATAAATAATCCAGCAAGATCTGGTAATGGTTGTCGACCGTACCAATAATCAGAAAGACTACAAGAACCCACTCTCACTAAATCTCCTGACCCTAAAACTGCTTCTATTCCATTAACAAATTCAGCTCCTGTACCACCAAGCATCCCTAGATCAAACATTCCATAACACAAACAGGAAGGAATTACTCCCGTACCTGGAGGGGACCAGGTTATACCCGCTCTTAAATTTGGATGATTTTTTTCCAGATAGCCTTGAAGATCAGCCCAAGTTATTCCTCCTTCGACTACAGCGTACATATCATCCTCATTTACTTCAAGAACACGGTTTAATCGTCTTAAATCAACTACGATCCCTCCCCGACGTGGAGTTGCTATAGAACCAAAATTTATTCCAGAAACCCAAGGAATTAACGGTATTTTGTATTTATTCGCAATTTTAACTATTTCTTGAACTTCTTCAGTTGAACCAGGAATTATTGCGATATCACATTTACCTTCTGGTTCTGTCGTAACAAAATCATAATGGTAAAGATATGTTACTTCTGGTTTGTTGCTTACAAATCGCTCTCCAACAACAGTTTCCAATTCAGTAACAATTTCATTATTATTCATTTTATAATCACCACAATAGTATTCATTTTATAATCACATAAAAATTTTCACTCTAAAAATATAAAAAGGTTTTTATTTAAGTAAAAAATATAAATTCAACTAGTATTTGACCTAAATTATATATACATTTCATATGGTCAATATAAAACAAATTACCAAAAGAGAAGATACTCAGTTAAAGAAGATCCAAAAATTCTTCTACTTTATTTTTTATCTTAGAAGCCAAGTTTGGAGAGTATCTTTGTTTAATAAAATTTTTGATTAAGGATAATCGGTAATGAGTAATCTTCGGAATCATCATTTCTTTAGCTATACGTTCCATCAAGTCATCTTCGTAAATTTCACGGATGTTCTCAAGAAGATTTTTTGTATATTCGGCCTCATTAATAAGTTTGGCAATACCCTGCTGCATAAGAAGTAGTTGTTCTTCCTCATCAATAATTTCAACTGCCTTTTGAATAGTGTCTTCTTCGAATTTTAATTTTTCATCCCAAGGCGTATTTAGTATATTTTTATGTGAATCTAACACCAGAGCGTTTTTTTCTTTAAGTTTTACTTTGTCATAATCTTGTTCTAATATAAAGTTAACCCCAGCAGCGCCTTTGTATTGGTTTGGTAGTATACTATTCCCTATTTTATTCAATCTATCCGTTATATCCTCTGACTCGTTATTGATCATAATATAAACAGGATAGTTAAAAATTTTCGCATGAATTAAACTAAAAAGACCGTATAAACCGTACATTTGAATAAGTTTTCTCAAAGTGAGGATCCCTTTCTTTTCCAATTCAGTTTCTTCTGTAGGGATTGCCATCTGCAGATCTATTTTTTCATATCCACGAATAATTCCTTTAGAATCAACAAAAACGATGAACTGATGTTCAGAACAAACTGCATTCTGGGGTACTTGGATTTTAATTGTACCAAATTTCTTTTGAGCAAAAACTACATCTGGAATATTAAGATCTTTTTCAATCCCACATATTGGGCAGGTAACTTTTATTTGCATATTACATCCTAAGATATTAAATAATTTGTTATAATAAGTTCAAACTTTGCATATTACATCCTAAGATATTAAATAATTTGTTATATAAGTTCAAACTTTATTCTAATTATTAAGATAGAAATCTTAACTTAAAATCTTAACTTTTTTTTGTTAAACTTCATTTTTTATTTTATCATTATAATTTAATTATTTTTTTCAAAAACGAAGATAAGATTATATGAGGTTTGGAATTACCCCTTTAGATGGTGAGTATCTCGTAAAGAGCTTCAATGTTAATAAGGGACTTATAGATTTCTCAGATTTTCGCTTTTCTGACCTTATTTTAGATGTTATCGATAGTGGTTTTCGACACTGTGAAATATCCCTTGATTTATTTCAGATTTTACCGCTTGAGATAAATAAAGAAGAGGAGAAAAGAATAATAAATATTCAAAAGGAATATGATTTTACCTTTTCTGCTCATTTTCCCATTTATAGTGTTGAGTTATCTTCTCCTAATAAATTTATTAGAGAAGCAAGTGTTCAATCTTGCATAGATTCTTTTAATCAATTTAAATTTTTAGAACCAGCTATAGAAGTGTTTGTAATTCATCCAACGGGCTCATTTACTGCCTCTATTGGTGTTTTAGGTCTTGATTCAAAGGCTATGGAATTAATCTACCATATCTTAACCAATTATGCTATTCAGAGTGTAAAAAAAATCATTAAAACAACTAAAATACCAAAATCAAAAATAGCTATAGAAAATATTCAATATCCTTTTGAAAAGACAATAGAAATTATCGATAAATTAAAAGGCACGAAGTTATGTATAGACACAGCCCATTTTTTGGGTGGATTCTCTGGAGATGTAGATCTTATTGAAATCACAGAATCATATTTAGATATTACAAGTGAAATACACCTTCAAGATTATTCTGACGATTATCCTTCTCCAGATCATGTAGCCCTGGGAAGAGGTAATAATTTTCCAATCAAGTTCTTAAAAATGATACATGAATACGATTTTAAAGGACCTATAGTTTTTGAGTTAGGCTTAAGCCAAGCAATTGAATCATTCGAATTTATTAAGAAGCATGCTCCAGAAATTAAAATTCCTGAAATTAAATCTTAAAGATTTAATTTTTTCTACTATTTAAAAGCAAGTCGAACTTTTCTTTCCAAATTGGAAAATCTAACACGTAATTAAAGCCACAAACTTTATTGAAACTACAGTTTTCAATTATTTTTTTCAATTTTTTAGCGCCCTCTATAGTGTTTTCAGAAGGACCATATGGATTAAAAATAAAACTGTCGTTTCTTGGAATTAAATAATCGCACACAAAAAGTACATCTTCAAATATATAAAAAGTAAATCCTGGTGTGTGACCGTCAATATGAAATGCTTCAATTCCATCTATATTAAAGTTATTTTCAAATTTTTTGTCAAATGGATGCTTTTTAGCAATATGATGCTCAGAATCTCTTATATGAATCCAAACGAATGCCGTATAATATTCTCTATAAAGATTTGAAGCACCCAGAAAGTGATGGTGGGTAAATAAAATTTTATCCATTCGTTCCAAGTTAGCTTTAAATGTAGATGGACAATCTATCCAAATTAACTTATTGTCAATTTCGATACTATAAGCAGCATGTTCGAGTCCTAGGCTTGGAAAAGAATTTAAGCGCTCGATTTTATTATTTACTTTGAATTTTATTATTTTATAATTTTGAGAACATTCTTCAGATGAGATAAAATTTTCTCTTAAAGCTCCACAAAAAGGACAGCGATTTGGATAATATCCAATCAAATTATATCCACATACCTTACAAACATATTGTTTAGCATTAAAGATTGACAAAAAATCCCCTCTTTTATAATACTATTTAAAATATTTGTGATTTAATTGTGTTTACTTGAGAATTTAGTTTTATTCTATAATTCAGGTTATGTCACCATAAATTAAGTAGATATATGTAAAAGAAGTGGAGGTGTAATGTTTCGGATAATTGATAGTTTAATATCCATATTGGATTAATATAATATTAAAACTATTCTATTCTTTTAGAAATAAATGGAAAAACTTTATTATTATTTTTAATGATTTCACAATAGTATGGTCTCAGAGTATATAGCCATGATGGAAATCATGTTTAGCATTATTTATTTGATTTATATAAGTGTAATTATAATTTTTATGTCAAAAAATTTGAAAAAAGTCAATAAGGATGAGGTGATAACAGCAAAATATATTCGTTTAGCATTTATATCATTATTAATTGGAGATTTAGGACATGTTGGGGCTCGATTAATCACTTTTTTCTCAGAAAATCCCGCTTCTGATTATGGAATATTTGGAATCGGAGTACTTCTTGAAATGATAGGATTGATTTTCCTTTTTATATTCTACACTAATGCCTGGCGAATTCATTTTAATAGACCAAATGCTCTATTTTTTAAAAGTTTAATTGGAGTTGGAATAGTTGGGTTAATAATCTTTACTTTTCCTCAAAACCAATGGAATACAGAACCAATTTCTTATGAATGGTTAATTATTCGAAATATTCCGTGGTTAATACAGGGTCTTGGGCTCGCAATTTTAATTATTAGAGATGCTAAGGTTGCGAATGATCCTTTATTGATTCGAATTGGAATATTAATACTCATATCTTTCTTTTTTTATATGCCTGTAATTTTTTTTGGAACTATAGAACCAATGCTAGGAATGCTGATGATACCCGGTACTGTTATTTATATGTTATGGCAGTACATTTCATATAAACGATTCTTTAAAGGAAATAAATAATCATTTGCACTCTTCACACTCATAATAAATATCAATACGTTGTCCTATAGGTTTAAAGCCTAAATCTGAGATTATAGTATTCCATAATTGTATGATGTTTTCAGCTTTGTAATCATCAATTTTTCCACATTTGGAGCATACCATATTTATATGAAGTTCCATATCGGGATCATATCTTATGCTTCCTTCATTGAAACCGAGCTCTTGAATTAATCCTAATTCTACAAGAATACGCAAGGTGTTATATATTGTGGTAAGACTTATAGTTGGATACTCTTCCTTTAATACTTGGTATATCTGATCCGCTGTTGGATGATCTTTTCGTGAAAGTATTAATTTACATATTGCTAAACGTTGAGAAGTTGCTTTGTATCCGTTCTTTCGAAATTTTTTTATTAGATCTTGAGTATTCAATTAATTCACCACCATAATTCCACAATTATTTGAATAATTTCAATTTATAAAACATTTTTAAATAAAAACAAACTATTTTAATAATGATTACAAATCAATATTTAATACCATTTTGTTATAAAACCAAAATATAGTAAGAAATATAAAACCACATTTCTTAATAAATTTTAAACAAAATAATTTAAAAAAAAAGGTAATCTATATGAAAAAAAAAGATAAAAACGATAAAGAAAGCGCTACTCTAACTACAGCAGGAGGAGCTCCTGTATCAGATAACCAAAACTCACTTACAGCTGGTGAAAGAGGCCCAATACTCATACAAGATGTGCATTTACTTGAAAAATTAGCTCATTTTAATAGAGAACGCATACCCGAGCGGGTAGTACATGCCAAAGGAGCAGGTGCACACGGTACTTTCACAGTAACAAATGACATAACAAAATATACTAAAGCAAAAATTTTCTCAGAAGTAGGGAAAAAAACTGATCTCATTGTTCGTTATTCAACGGTTGCTGGTGAACGAGGCTCAGCTGATACGGTTCGAGATGTGAGAGGATTCGCAGTAAAGTTTTATACAGAAGAAGGGAATTGGGATTTAGTGGGTAATAACACTCCCGTATTTTTCGTAAGAGATCCTCTAAAATTCAGCGATTTCATTCACACTCAAAAACGTGAACCCCATACAAACCTTCGCTCCCAGACAATGTGGTGGGACTTTTGGTCGTTAGTTCCTGAATCGCTGCATCAGGTTACTATACTTTTTTCTGATCGCGGCATACCAAGAGGTTTTACACATATGAATGGGTATGGGAGTCATACGTACAGCTTTATTAATGCAAAAGATGAAAGGTTCTGGGTCAAATTTCATTTTAAAACCATGCAAGGTATTAAAAACTTCACCCAAGAAGAAGCCGATGAATTAGTTGGTAAGGATCCTGATTGGGCAACTCGTGATCTATTCGAAAGAATTGAAAAAGGAGATTATCCAAAGTGGGAGTTAAATGTACAGATCATGCCGGAGCTTGAAGCTGAAACTTATCAATGGAATCCTTTTGATTTAACAAAAGTTTGGCCTCATAAAGACTATCCTCTAATTAAAGTAGGAATAATGGAACTAAATCGGAATCCATCTAATTATTTTACGGATGTTGAACAAGCCGCATTTGATCCATCTAATATTATTCCGGGAATTTCATACTCACCCGATAAAATGCTACAAGCTAGAATCTTCTCTTACGCCGATGCACATCGATACCGTCTTGGTGCTAATTATCAAAGGTTACCTATCAATCAAGCAAAAGCAGCAAAAGTAAATACGTATCAACGTGATGGTTTCATGAGATTTGATGATAATGGAGGAAGCTCAGTTATTTACGAACCAAACAGTTTTGGTGGACCCAAACAAAATCCTGCCTATAAAGAGCCACCTTTAAAAATCTCGGGTAACGCAGATAGATACAATCAACCCACAGTTGATGATGACTTTATTCAACCAGGTAATCTCTACAGATTGTTGCCACCTGATGAGCAAGATCGACTTATTAAAAATATGGGTGGTAGTCTTAAAACTGTACCTAAGTTCATTCAAGAGCGAATGCTCGCACATATTCTCAAAGCAGATTCAACTTGGGGCCAAAGAATAAGAAAAGAATTAGGATAAAAACCTCTGCAAAAGGTAACTGCTGATAATAAAACTATAATTTTTTTTAATACTTCTTTCTTTTTTTTATTTAAAAGACTTTAATATAATTATGAAGGAACAATCAGACTTAGAACCACCTAGGAAAAAACCACGTAGTAAAATTATAAAAGGTTTATATTTTCTTGGGGGAACCCTTTCATTGAGTTTAGGAATAATAGGAATTGTATTACCTATTTTACCGACTACTCCCTTTCTTCTGCTAGCAGCGGCGTGTTATGCCCGAAGTTCCCAACGATTTTACAATTGGCTCTTAAACAATAGAATTCTGGGCTCTTATATTAGGAATTATTTGGAAGGAAAAGGAATGCCAATTAAGGTTAAAATTTTTACCATTTCTATGTTATGGATCACAATTCTCATTTCAGCGTTTTTAATAATTCAAACACTTTGGATTAGAGTTGTTTTAATTATTATTGCAATAGCGGTGACTATTCATATTATCCTAATACGACCAAAAAAAAGAAAGGAAACGAGTCTAAATTCGAAATAATAATTACTCTATTTTTCTCACTATCATTGTTATTGAAAATATAATGATGAGTGTTCCAATTAAATGAAAAATGGTAAAAGATTCTCCCAAAATAATAAAAGCAAAAAGGGCCACTAATATCGGCATGGGAGAAACAATAACACTTGCCTTACTCATTTCAATACGTTCTAAACTTTTGTACCAAAACAAAACATCGAACCCATATAAAACACCAATCATTATAAAAAACAAAATATTAATTGGATCAAGTAAAAGGGAAATGTTACCTAATGGAAAGAATATAAAATATGTAGTTATAAGAAATAAACCTGATATCACGTACCTTATGAATGACAATTGGATAGGAGTTATTTCATTTCGGTCAAACATAGGTTTTGTAATAGAATGGGCTAACATCCATAACATTGTTGTTATCATCAAAATTCCTACACCAATGTTTATTTCAAGCAAATTGAAATTACCCTGAGTTACTGCGAGTGTGAGACCAAACAATAGGATAAATGAGAATAAAATTTGAGTCTTTGAAATCTTTTCATGATTTATTAAAAATCCAAATAAAAGAGCAAAAATTATAGTGGTCTGCTGAGCTAATGAGCCATTTATCGCACCAGCAAACTCATATGCTACATAAAATAAAATTTGAGCAATTCCAAAATTAATTCCAATATAAAGTAGAGCTTTTTTGTTATTTTTCCAACCATGCAATAATAAATGCATTTCGTCAAATTTAGAGGGAGATTTTTCCATTTCAGATTTAATTTTTTGTCTCTCAACTCGCATCAATGGAGTGAAAATTATAGTCTCAACAATACACGTCATCGCGGCGAAAATATATACGTCCAAAACACGAGGCCTTGATAATGTCACAATTGGTTGTAAAGAGACCAAAAAAAGAGAAACCATTCCAAAAATAATTCCTTTCACATAGTTTTTATTCTTCAAGATATAAAAAAGAAAGTGGCAAAAAATTAAAATATTTTAGAAATCGTTAGCTGTATTCTTTTCTTATAGATAGATTTTTATAACAGTATTTTAATTACTTAAGAAAACCAGATTAAATTAATTAAATGAGATGATTAATATGTCACTTCAAAAGACAAGAGAATTTATATTATCCGAAAAATTAGTGTCCTTGAAAGATAAAGTCTGGGTTATGGATGCAAATAAAGAAAAACTCGGCTATTTCATGGGAAAATTAATAAAAATCGGCAATACCTATCGTTTGCGAGATCTTCAGGATGAGGAAAATCCAATATTGACAGTTCATGAAAAAGTGGTTTCTCTGCGCGCTACGTATACATTTTATAAAGGCGGTGAAAAGGAAGATGATAAATTCATTGGAAAATTAAAAAGAAAACTTGCCGCGATAAAACCAAGTTATTGGTTTGAGGATCCGGGCGAAAATAAACTTTTTACTATGAAGGGAAGTCTCTTTGCATTAAATATAAAATTCTAAAAGATGGGAAAGAAATTGCTCAAATTAGTAAAAAGTTGTTCAAAATAAAAGGAACCTATGGAGTACAAATCGCATCCGATGTTGATGATGATACAGCAATGTTAGTTCTTGGAATTGTTGTAATGCTCCACCATGAAAAAGAAGAGAATAAGTAATTGTTATTGAATTTAAGATTAACATAATTTTTTTATTTTTTTATTAGATTTTTTAAATTCAAATTGTTTTAATTTTTCATTTCATTTCTCTTACAATCATAATAATTGAAAACATAACGATTATAGTTCCTATTAAATGGAATATAGTAAATGTTTCTCCAAGAAACATTATGGCAAAAATCGCGGTAATAATTGGAGTAGTCGCGACTAATATTGATGCTTTTGAAATGTCTAGATATGTCAAGGTTTTATACCAGCAGTACAAACCACTGCCATAAACTATACCCATTGCCATAAACCAGAAATAATTCATCGGATCAAAAAAGATATATAAATTTTCTGTTGAAAAGAAAAGAAGATATGTCGTAATAAGAATGAATCCTCCAATTGCATTACGCATGCACACCATTTGGATTGCTGTGGCTTCTTTACTGCTCAACATCGGCTTTGAAATTGTATGAGTAAATACCCAAATACATGCCAATAATATTAGTATTAAAACTCCGGCATTAAACTCTAATAAATTAAAACTTCCTTGAGTTACTGCCAAAAATAATCCAAAAAATAAAAGGACTGAAAATAATATCTGCCTTTTTGAGATTTTTTCCCGTAAAATTAAAAATCCAAATAACAAGGAAAAGAACAATGAAGATTTTTGAGCTAAAGATCCGTTTATAGCTCCTGCGATTTGGTAGCCAATGAAAAAAAGAAACATCCCGAATCCAAACGCAAATCCTACAAAAATAAGAAGTACCTTATTTCTTTTATATCCGTATAAAAGCGAATTCAATTCTTCAATACTAATTGAATTATTTGTATAACTTTCTCTAATTTTTGTTCTTTCAATTAACATAAGTGGGAAAAAAATCGTAGCCTCTACGATCATTGTCATCGCAGCAAAAATAAACGCACCAATGATCATTGGTCTTGCATTAGCAACCACCGGCTGAAGCCCTATTAAGAACGCGCCCAAAATGCCGAAAATTATCCCTTTCTTTAAGTTTTTATTTTCCACGATATTAAAAAGGAAAGTGATTAGAAATTTAAACTATGTTAATTCTTCTCTTTTCGTAGGATTAACGATAATAATAATTGAAGAAATTACCAAAATTGTACCAATTAAATGAAAAATGGTAAAGACTTCTCCAAGCAGTAACATCGCGAAAATCGCTGTGAATATGAGATTACCTGAGATTATGATCGTTGCTTTACTTATGTTTATGTTTTCCAAGGTTTTGTACCATAAGTAAAGTCCCATTCCGTAGATGACTCCCATTAAAATACCCCAAAATAAACTTATCGGATTCAATAAAATATTCACATTTTCTAATGGATAAAATAAGAAGTAAGTTGAAAATAAAAATATACTTGAAATAGTATTTCTGATACATACTAGTTGAATTGATGAAATTTCATGTCTGTCTAACATAGACTTTGTAAGAGCATGAAAAAACATCCAAATACCAGCTACAGATAAGAGAATTAAAACTCCGATATTTAATTCAATAAATGAACCTTGAGTTACAGCTAAAAATAATCCAAAAAACAAAACCATTGAAAAAATCACTTGCTTAATTGAAATTTTCTCCCTTAATAAAAGCCAATCAAAAACGAGAGAAAAGAAAATCGTAGTTTTTAAAGCCAGATTCCCATTAATCGCCCCAGATGCTTTATATCCCCAAAAAAAAAGGATAAAGCAAAAACCAAAACTAATACCCACAAAAATCAAGAGCGGAATATTTTTTTTATATCCATAAAGAAGTGAATCCATCTCATTAAATGTAATTATTTCATTATTAAAATCTGATTTTAACTTGTTTCTTTCAACCAACATTAAAGGAATGAAAATTATTGCTTGTACGATAACGGTCATAGCCGCAAAAAGGTAAGCATCAATTATTTCTGGTCTGGAATTTGCAATTATCGGATTAAAACCACCTAAAATTGTTCCACAAATTCCAAAAATGAGTCCTTTCTTTAAATTTGTTTTTTCCACAGCATATTTAAAAACGTAGAAAGAAATAAAAAGTATTTGAAAGGAGGTTTGAAGGTTTTAAATAAAAATGAATTATTTTAAAGCATTCAATGATTCCTTAATTGATTTTTCAAACAGTTCACATACTTTATCTGTTTCTTCATCATTGATAATAAGTGGAGGTTTAATCTTTAGGATGTTATGTACAAAGTATCCTGCAGTTGACATTATTTGCATAGCTTCTCCAAAAAATATCTTGTTTTTCCATCCAACTTGAACGAGTTTATCCAATAAATCATTATGTGGCTCCCTAGTTTCAGAGTCCTTTATAAATTCTACTCCAATAAATAAGCCCGGACCTCTAATA
>JAHQWS010000319.1 GCA_029856295.1 Promethearchaeia archaeon | reverse complement strand
GTAATCATCATTTCCAAGCATTCATAGATAGAAACTTTAAAGTTCGTGGTTACCAAAAGATAGATTTTGAAGTTAGCCCTAAAAAAATAGAAGATATAAGCATTAATAAGGACAAAAAAGGAGGTTCAAAAAATATTGAAAATGAGTTATTTGAGAATCTTATAATGGAAGGGAATTATATTGAATATAAACCAAAAAATCTTAATTCCAATGGTTTAAATGCAATTCCTAAAAGAAATGGGGAATCTGTTATAAGAAAAGACATGTCACTTGAGGAAATATATGACCTCTTTTGGGAATTTATCGATGAGGATAACAGAGAGTTCAAAGAATTAATAATAAAAGATAAAAAAAGAAGAAAAACCTTAAAAAGCGCTCTTAAACCTATAGAGCATTAAATTTTTTTCCTTATTTTGTACTTTTAGAATTAATTGTGAATTTCTTAATTCTAAAGAATGTTTTGTAAAAGGTTTTTAATTTTAAAAATAAAAATGAATTATATATCTAAATAAAAAGAGATCTTTATTTGCTAAAATTTTTTCAATTTTAAGTGTAATATGTATTTAAGTGGATTAGTAAAGAAAGAATTCGGTCGGATAAAGTCGGATAAGCGGACATTAGTATTAATTTTTGCCATTCCTATTATCTTGATTGTAATTTTTGGGCTTACTTCCGGAGGTGGTCCGACAGCATATTTTAATGCCGCAATTATAACGCGAGATAAAGAACTGTGCAATTGCTATAATTCTACGGATGGATATGATGATATTTTTATAGAAGTCGTTGATGATGATTGCGAAGCATGGGGTCTCTTTGATGATTTTGAAAGTGAAGACGATGATGATTATGATAAAATTTTTGATAAATGCGTCGAGCTATTAAGAGATGAGATTATCGATGTTTTTATAATATTACCTGACGATTTTTCGGAAAGAATCACAAATGATAATGATACAGAAATCATTTACTACATTGATGGTTCCGATAAACAAGCTAAAGATGCGGTTGAAGTCGCACTGCAAGAACCGATAGGTAAATTTAGATTAGAAATAGGTAAAACGGTGAATTTTACCACCATGACTCCCTATTTAGAGTACGAGGTACCATTTTGGGAATCTCAGGTTCTAAATTATGCGTTTGCCACGATAGCTTCAATGCTCATATTAGGATTATTAATGAATCTAACATCCTTGTCAATTGTCTCAGAGAAACCACTTCCGCGCATGTTGTTAACGCCTACAGCTAAGGACGAGATAATTTTGAGTAAATTAATTGCCAATACAATTATCATGATTCTACAAGTAACAGAGATTTTTATAATGTCGGCCATTTTCGGATTATATTGTTTGGGTTCTCTCTTCGAACTTTATTTAGTACTACTGATGACTGGTTTTTGTGGAATATGTATGGGTTTATTTATTTCAGCAATTTCTAAGACTGAGCAAGTTGCTAATCAATTATATATGATGTTCTTTATAATTGTGATAATGTTCTCGGGAGCATTCATAAATATTGAATCTTTGCCACTCGCAATGCAAATTATAATCAACTCATTACCACTAAGCCATTCCATCCCGCTTATTGTAAGTATTACGATGAAAGGACTTCCAATTGATTATGCTCATTTGGCAAGTTTAGCCTTAATATCAACTACCTTTGCCGTTATGGCATATATAGCATTTAGGTTTAAGAAGGTGGAGGTGTAAATCTGCATTGGCAAAATCAAAGACAAACGACAATTGGAACAGCGGAACATTTTTTAATAGGTTAAGATACAGCTTATGGAGAGTTGTACGGCAAATTAAAAAGGAATTCCAGCTCCTGAAAATAGATAAAATGAACTTGGTAATAGCGTTGATGATGCCTCCCGCTATTATTATGCTCTTTGCTTTTATGTCAACAAGTGCTTCAGTAACTATCCCTGTGAAAGTTAGTGTGATCAGTTATGATTCTAATACTTATGTGAATCAAAATAATTATACAGAAACAACAACCTGGGATAATTATACGAGTAAATATTTAGATGCCGTGAAAGAATCAGAATTATTAGAATTAATTGAATTTTATGATGCCAGCGAAAGTGAGGATGAATATGCCATGGAAACGGCGCGAAATGAAATGCGTGATGGCAATATAGAATGTATAATCGTCATTTCTGTCGAATTTACAGAGTTATTATCGACAGGCTATCCGGGGATCATAGAACTCATACCAGATTCGTCTGATGCTGCAGCTATCCAAGATAAACTTAATGCAGTTCAAGACTCGATTAAGATATTTGTAGAAGAGAATGATTTAGACCCAGAATATGTATTGCAAGAGTATGAAGAATTTTCAATTCCATCAAAATATAATTTTAGGTACAACTATAATATGACAATCTTATTACCGTTTATGACTTTTGGAATTTCCTTTGTTTTAAGTATATTAGTAGTCGTCCAAGAAAAACCTATTCCAAGACTTTTGCTCACACCAGCACAGAAATCGGAAATTCTCCTATCTAAATTCATTGTTTATTCAATTGTATTAGCACTTCAAGTTTTTCTGGTCCTCACAGTTGCGATTGCTAATGGTCTTTATATTGCAGGAAGTGTCATTGATTTATATCTCGCTCTATATATGCTCGGATTTGCGGGAGTGAGTTTAGGAATGTTCATCAGTACCGTGAGTAATACAAAAACCGAGGCAAATCAACTCTTTTTTGCTTTTTTTATCCTTATCATATTATTAAGCGGGATGTTTGTTCCTATTGATGCGATGCCCGATTATTTGCAAACTATCGCGTATATGCTCCCCTTATCTCATGGTGCCCCGATTATAAAAGGAATTCTCTCTAAAGGCAAATCATTTATCGGATTTGATTTTTTTTGGTTACTGGGAATAAGCTCAGTGCTCATTATTCTTTCATTCCTGGTAATTAATAGAAAACGATATGAGGTGTAACTTGATGAGTACGGGAAATTTAAAGGATATCGTTGTTAATGTAGAGAACTTAGAAGTCACATTCGATGAAAAAAAAATCATACGTAATGTTTCTTTTAATGTACGGCGAGGAGAGATAATTGGGTTTTTCGGAATCTCAGGAGCGGGAAAAACTACTATAATTCGCGTTTTAACGTGTCAAATTAGCAAAAAAAATTGGACAGGTAATGTAAATGTAACGAATCTAAGTCCAGGAAGTAAAAAAAATTACGCAAAAATATTAAGTAATATTGGTTATGTCCCTCAACTAGAAGAATTAAATCTGTATTATGATTTAACACCTCTTAAAAATGTGGAGGTTTTTGCTTCATGTTATGGAATGAAAAAAAAAGAAGCAAAAAACATAGCTATGGAATTGTTTTCAATTTTAGATATTCCAGAAGATACCTGGAATAAACCTTTAAAAAAAATGAGCGGAGGAGAAAAAAAGAGAGTTTCTATGGCTATAGGGTTAATCCACAAGCCGGACATTCTTTTCTTAGACGAGCCTACAACAGGTGTTGATGCCGCTAAGCGGTACGATGTGCTTTCATACTTAAAAAAACTTAATCGTAGATTAGGCACTACAATGTTTTTAATAACACATGATATGGAAGCTGCATTAATTGTGGATCGCGCTGCCATTTTAAGAGACGGAAAACTATTAGAATTTGACTCCAATTCTAATTTAATTACATCATTGCCGAATAATGGTTTAGTAGCGCGATTTTCAATAGAGAATTTAAATGAGGAAAAAATTAACATTATCAAACGATTTCCGAATGCCCCTAATATTAAAACTATACGAGTTGGAAATGAGACATTGGAAGTGCTTATGGACGATTTTGAAAAGAACCTCTCAAAATTAATTCAGTTCATGATGGAGAATGGTTTAAAAATAAATGCAATGAGCAGGGATGTCGCAGCATTTAGAAGATACTTCCAACTAAGAATTCAAGAAGAAGAGGAGAAAGAACGCCTGATAAGAATACAGCAAGATGCTATTGAAGAGGTGGAGATTTAACGGAAACCAAAACCAAACGCAAATTTAGAGTTTTATTAACAATTATGGCTTTTTTTAGTGCCCAATTACTTATAATTGGTCTTATTAATTACCCATGGATAACATATTATGATGAAAATGAAGTTAAAGATCTAAAGGATGATATGCTGGATTTTGTAAATAGTCATCAAAATCCTGATTCTGATCTTTTTATAGAACCAACAATAGAGTCAACTTACAGGGCAATTGACTCAATTAATTTTTCCAGTTCTGTTATATCTTCTACGGATTTAATAAATCCAAGATATAATGACCATTTTAATGAGGATATGGAAGATTTCTTTTTTTATTACCTCTTTGAAAAACAAAATGATAATGGCTCCTTTTCAGATGTATTTGGATTAGGAAATATGTACTCTACCTATCAAGTTGTTGAAACTATTGATAAATTAGATCCCTCTTTCATGACTTTGCATAATGAAGAATATGAAGTTAATAAAATTAGCTTGATTATTAAATATTTAGAAAATTCATTAGCTAAAAATGGGTATGGCTTTAAACTTAATGAATACTCCCCCGGCTCTGATATAATTTCAACATATTGTGCAATAAGATTAGCTAAAAGATTTAATGCTAATTATCTTCTTAATAATGAAAATATTACTAAATTCGTTAATGCTACTTTAGTTGAAGTTGATGGAACTCCTGAACTCACATATTATAGAATATTGGCTCATTTGGAATTAGGTCTAGAGTTGAATTCAATACAGAAAGCCATTATCAGGGGTTATTTTTTAAGCTTATATAATGTTATTGATGGAGGCTTTTCCATAAGTGCTGGAGGTACATCAGATGTTCAATCAACTTATTATGCAATTTCTTCATTAGATGCAATAAATAGGACAATCTCTAATCAAAACAAAACACGATATTACATCTTGAATTGTTCAAAATCAGATGGGGGTTTTGGGTATAAACCAGATACCGTGAATACTACTTATAACTCAGACTTTAAATCGGGATGGGCAGCAATGAAGGCTATTGATATTCTTGAAAAAAACACCACTGTAAATAAAGTAAATAATAATTTTTATCGAGAGAGTTATTATAGTTGGTTATATGAACATCAAGCTAAGAATGGATTGTTTGGCGAAATTTCACTGCAAGCAAATTATTGGGGAGTATTGTCAAATTTTCGAGCTGATCCTGAAAATTTACCGGAAGAAGTAGACATTGATGATATCTGGGATTATGTAGAAGATTGTTATGATGGTAGTGAGGGGGGTTTCGGATACAAAGCTGATGAGGATGCGAGCTTGTTTTCTACTTACTGTGCTCTAAATATATACGAAATGTTCTATAGTTATGATGAATATGAGGGTGAATTACCTAATGTCAATAAAACCATAGATTATCTAGTTGATCTTCAAAATTCAGATGGGGGTTTTAATTTAGGCCTTGATGTTTATCAAATTACTGCTTTTTTTGGACCATTAAGAGATATCTTTTTTACATTATTAAATACTAATATTTCTACTGTTGAAAGTACTTATTGGGCTCTTTCTTCCTTAGATAGTTTAGGAGCAATAGATAAGGTATATGAAAAAGATTTAATGCATTGGATCTTCTCATGTCAGAATGCTGATGGGGGTTTTTCTGTAATACTAGGATTTCATAGCGATACAATATCAACGTATTTTGGGTTAGCTGTTTTTAACTTATTAAATGCCGAACCAATATCAAAAATCGGCCCTATCGAGTTTTTAAAAAACGCACAAAATGATGAGGGAAGTTTTGATCCTATGCCAGCCCTTTCATTAATATTTGACCTCCCCACATCCTTCCTAATATCATATTTCGCTGCTATGGGGCTTTACGATTATGAGTATCAGCCCGAAGATGTGGAAGAATTAATCAATTGGTATGAGGATTGTTTCAGTTCAAATACAGGTGGAATGGGAGATAATCCGGGATTCGGAGGAGACTTACGGAATACCCCTTATGGTATAATCCTAATAGAAGAACTTAGATATGATCAAACATTTAACCCTAAACCTTGGACAGAATTAATCACATTAATAATCTTGACTGAAATATTACTACTTCTTTTATATGGAATTATCAATGCCATTACCATATTAAACGTAGCAATATCAAAAAAAATAAAGATGAAATTTGGAATTGGAGAAAAATTTAATATCTCATATTTAAAAAAGTCTGCTGCGATTTATTGTGAAAATTTAAATGTTTTTGCTGGTGGAAAATTAATTGTAGATTCTGTTTCAATGCGATTGGAACATGGTGAAATCTTAGGGGTTTTAGGAGAAAGTGGTGCAGGTAAGTCTACATTTGTAAAAGCTTTGCTAGGAATGCGTAAGTTTACTGGGATTAATCAAGTATATGGAATGGATGTGAAAAAATATTCAAAAAAAATGAGGTCTATCTATGGATATGTCCCCCAACAATTAATGTTGTATAATGATTTTACAGTATTACAAAATATCTTTTATTTTGGAAAACGGTATAACTTATCCGAAAAAGAAATCGTGAGTAGAACTAAAAGAATCTTGCGCTCGTTAGAAATTGAGGATAAGATTGATGAAAAAGTAAAGAACCTTTCCGGAGGTCAAAAAAGGAGGGTAAGTATAGCGTTAGCATTAATTCATAATCCTGTTATTCTTTGGATGGATGAACCGACTTCTGGATTAGATCCTGTAGTACGAGAAAATCTCTGGATAGCATTAACCAAAATCAACGAACAATTTAATACTTCACTGATCGTTATAACACACTATCCAGAAGAGAGTCGATTTTGTCATAAAGTAGCAATATTTGGAAGACAAAGAGGAATGATAGATTATGGGCGCCCAAGGAATTTACTTACTCAATTACCTGGACGCGGCCGGAAAATCGAATTGTATTTCAATGAGATAAAAGAGGATGCTATTAAAAGGTTAGAGTCTATTGATGGTATAGAATTTGTATTAGAAAGGAAAGCAGGGACTGATTTTTTATTATTTACTGATCTTGATTTGAATACTTTATTTGAAAAAATTAAACAAGAATTTGCAAAATCAATACCACAGATGATTCAGTCAGATTGTCAAATGGAAGATTTATTCCGAATTTTAGCGTTAAAGGTGCCTGAAATTGAATAATTCTGCGTTAAAAAAGGGTTTCAGTGAAGATGATGTGAGAGATATAGAATTATCTCTACTTAAATCTAAGATAACTAAAGCTATAAGATTCTCTGAGCGATATTGGATGATATATAAGGAAAAAACATTCGGAATAGCCACAATTATCGATTTAACTTATAAAAAATCATATATTGAGGTTTTATTTTCTCCTAATATAGATGTGATACAAAAAGAAGCTCCATTGGTTAAAATATTTACTCCTGGTAAGACCACCTTCAACTTCAATGAGATTCTTATCGAGCAAGATTTTAGTGAAGATGGGCTTGTAAGTCCTATAAAAATTATTGAAAGATTAAATAGATTGATTAAAAAAGAGGTCAATTTCCATTTGACCATTTTAAAATATGAGATTGAATTATTAAATGAAAAATTTGAAAATTATCCAATAGAGGGTAATCCATATTTTAGAAAGGTTATTATATATTTTCCGAATTATGTTGTGGAATTAAGAATTAATTTGGAATATTACCCTGAAGTACCTAGTTTATCTGAAAAAAATCAGCTGACTATAAAAAGATTTATTGAACCATTAAGGGAAAAAATTAGAGATAAAATTACTGAGAGATATGGAATTTCCTCATTTGAAAGATGCGGAGAAGAAATTAAACTTTATGATGATGAATTGGAGGTTTTTATAGAAAAATCTAAGATGCCATTTATAGTGAGATTCCAGAGAAGATTTCGGGAAAAAGTTAGAGAAATATTTAGATTAAAACCTAAAGATTTTATTGAAGAATGCAAAGATTTAGAAAATATTATGAAAGAAAAGGATTTCAGTAATATAGATATCATCAAAAGTTGGAATGTTGAGAATGCGCCTCATATAGTCGAAGTAATTGAATCAATTTTAGAGATAAAGAAAGATTCTCAACATCTTGTCCTTAAAAAAGTATCTTTAGCAGATAAAATTCATAATATAACATTTAAAGTTCATAGAGGACAATCAATTGGGATTTATTATGAATTAAAAGAATCTAAGGACATATCTATCAAAAATCCAATCATCGATTTATTTAATGTGATTGCAGGAAAAAATCCCGATTATTCTGGAGAAATCTCTGTGTTTGGAACTAAGATAATCTCAAATTTTAAAAATGAAATTGATGGTACATTCATAATAACCGGCGAAATAGATCCAAGATTTTTAAGCATGAAAATTAAAAAAGCACTCCTTCATGGTTTATATCTCATAGGAAAGAGAAAAAGCAAAAAAACGATAGTAAATGAGGCTTTAGAGATAACTGGATTATTACATAGAAAAAACGAAAATGTCTCAAAATTAACCACATTAGAACAAATTTTATTCTCAATCTCAAGAGCTCTCTTAAGAAGGCAGAGTATAATAATGGTTTCTATCCCTCTTAGTGAAATTGGACCGTTAGAAAGTGAACAATTTAATCGATACATAGAAAGCATTAAAGAAGAATTTCATGTCATTCTTATAATCCATGGTCCAAAAAGTATTGTTTCAAATTGCGACAAGATTATTACAATTAAAAATAAACAAGCTGAAATTGGTACAATTAACCATTTTATTTCAAAAATACCTCAAGCTGGAGAAATTATTACAATTGAGTTAGACAACCCTGATGAAAGTGCTCTTGATAAAATGCTTAAAATAAAAACTGTTATATTTATTGAAGAAAGAAAACATGAAAGATATAAAATATACTGTATAGATGAAACCCCGGATAAAGTGTTAATTAAATTATTCGAATCAATTGGAGATTATATTTACAATTTTAAAAGAGACAAAGCGTCACTAGAAAATTATTTGGAATTTATGGAAATTAAAGATAAAGTTGTATAAAACATATTTTAATTAGGTGTTGAAATGATATGATAAAAAGATTTTATATTATGAGATTTAATGGAACGTTATTATATTCTAAACATTTCTCTGAGGGAGAAAGATTTGATGATAATGTTTTAATAGGATTTTTTGCCTCATTGGCTAATTTCAGCAGAGAAGCACTGGAAAGTGAAATTGAGTATATAGATCTTGGGCATGATAATAAGTTAATTCTGTTTCCTCACTCAAGTGAGAAATTGCTCGCCACGGCTATTGTAAGTTCTATTGACGATAATGAACTTATAATAAAAATTTTGAGAAATATTTTACAAGATTTCATTGGAACTTTTGCACCCGATTATAGTCCGGATAAAATTGAAGAGGAGGAAATGAATGTTATCATTGAAGAAAATATAAGCGGAAAGTTAAGTTATCCATTATTCAAAAGACTTATTTTATCATGGCTTTTATTAATTCCCCTTTGCATTTTTTTAAACTTCTTAAATATTACTTCAGGAGACTTTATCTTTCAAAATTTATATCTTGAAAAGGATATCTATACACAAGATGAGATATATACTGAAGTATTACCTGCAATGATACGGATCTCTCTAATTGTATTGTTAATCGTATTTATATTACCTAACCTAATCTCTGGCTATTTAGTGTTAAATGAAAAATTTGCGTATTTAAATTCGGTGATATACATTATCTTAATTATGGTAATATACTTCTATACGATAGAATCTTTATTCGCTTATGTTATTCTAGCTTATCTGCCATTAGTTTTCTTAATCTCAATTGGTTTTTCTTACATAGGATTTCGATTTGCTAAAAAGAGAAAAATTATAAGAAACTAATCAATTCTCAATTTATAATAATTATATATATATTATTAAGTGTGTTTAAGTAATGGTTTCGATTAACCCCCCCGTTATTGATGGTCATATTGATACCGCACTCGAAATTTTAAGGCAACCTCGAAAGTTTTCGGAGCGTTCTAAAATTGGCCATTGCGACTTACCTCGTATGAAAGAAGCAAACGTTCAAGCAGCGTTATTTGCCATAGAGTCAGGATATACATTGGAAAGTCTTATTAAATCTATTGATATTTGGTTTAAATTTGTATCAAATCCAGAAAACAAACTTTTTCAGATTAAAACGATAGATGATTTTGACAAGATAAAAGATTCTGGGCAAGTCGGTGCCCTTCTTCACTTTGAAGGCGTTTCAGGCATGGATGAGGAGTTGAAACTTTTAAGACTTGGTTATCACCTTGGACTTCGATCGATGGGAATAACGTGGTCCAATGTGAATAAATTCGCTACAGGAGTAAGAGTAACAACAAAGCGCCAAAGAAAAACGGGATTAAAAGATTTGGGAAAAAATTTAGTGAGAGAAGCTCAAGCTTTAGGGATAACAATTGATGTGTCTCACTTAAACGATCAATCTTTTTGGGATCTTTACGAAATTACTGATAAACCAATTATTGCCACTCATTCAAACGCTCGCTCTATATGTGATCATCCTCGAAATTTAACAGATGATCAAATTAAGGCTATACATGAAAAACACGGGACTATAGGTATCAATTTTGGCATGAAATTTTTAGACCCTAAACATCCAGGTGAAGAATATACTAATTTAGGGTATGACGTTGTTAAGAAACATATGGATCATATAGTAGGTTTGGCGGATATTAATACTGTCGCTATAGGGTCTGATTATGATGGAACATCAATCCCAAACTGCCTTAGAGATTGTACTAAGCTTCCTGTATTATGGGAATATCTTCTTGAAAACGGCTATAGTGAACAAGATATAAATAAAATCTCGCATCAAAATTTGCTAAGAGTCTTTAAGGACACATGGTAATTATTTTACCTAGGATTTGGATTTGCTGTAAGATAGCTTATCATTATATTAATGTATAGATTGTGCTTTTTAGAAAATTGCGATAAATTAAAGCTATAATTTTTGATTTATTGTTTAGTATATATTGCTAAACATGAAACAACTATACATTATAAAAATTAAGATATATTCTATAAGTCTCTTTTTATTTTGGATTTTGAAATTACATAAGAAAATTTAAAATTCAAATATTAATTTTCAAAACTATATTATACTATATTATTTTGAAAAAAATTTAAAAATTAAAAAAATAGAAAAAGGTTGATTAAAATTTCATACAAATTACCAGATCAAAAAGATTTAGAAGCCATGATTGGCATTGTAGGGAAGGATTATGCCTCTAACAATAAAGCAATTACAGCCTCTTACCTTGCGAAGTCAGTCATGGGCCTTGAAAGCCAAATACCTGATATCGTTATAAGACCAAAATTCGTTGAAGAAATTCGTAAGATTTTAATTTATTGCTCTGCTGAGAAAATCCCTGTCAGCCCTGTTTCTGGAGGATTATCCGGTGGTTTTTCATGTCCCACTATTAGACCAGGTGGCGTGCTACTCGATCTTAGTAGAATGAATAGAATTATTGAAATAGATGAAGACAATCGATACGCAATCGTAGAACCTGGGGTAACAATAGGAGAACTCTGGGCATATATGCATAAAAATCATCCTGACTGGGCACCCCCAGTACCAGATGGTGCTCCACCTGCCTCCACGGTGATGGGTGATGCGATTGATAGAGGATTTTCATTATACACTTCAAGTACGGGTCCGCAAGGAGATAATTTCATGTGCGCTGAAGTCGTGTTTGCAAATGGCGATGTTTTAAGAACTGGTTCTTGGGCTCTTCCAACCGCCAAACCATTCTATAAATATGGTTTGGGTCCTGATATATGGTCGTTCTTAATGGGCAGTCAGGGGGCTATGGGAGTAGTTACAAAAGTGGTTGTGAAGATTTATCCCCACCCTGAATTTAAAACTGTAGTAGTATGGGGTATGAGTAATCCATATGATATGCAAGATCTCACGCTTGAAATTCAAAAACAAGAATTCGGTATTGCACATAACACTGTTATGGTACAAGGTGGAAATTATCCGCTTGTTATGGCTCGATGGCCTAAAGATAAAGTCCCTCACGATTACGAATTTTTTAAAGAAATGGGAATACCTCAATGGTGGATGAATTTTGAATGTTGGGCTCAAACCCAAGAAGAATTAGACTATGTTACAAACAGAATTAATGAAATGGCAAAAGATTTTAAGAAAAATAGAGCTAAAGACCCCGATTCAATAAAACCACAGGAACTTCATCCTAAACAAATTGCGAGTAGATTAAAGAAGCCAAATAAAATTGCGATTCCATATGCTTTGTGGGAAGCAGGTTTCTTATTTATTACTTGGTATACGCCTTGGCCTGAGTGTGCCCATTTCTCTGAAATGTATTGTAATGCTATGGAAAAATACGGATTCCCCCCAGTAATGTGGGTTGCTTCAATTGAGCGAGGTAGACAAGCCATTTGTATGCCAATCGTCTGTTTTGACAGCACAGACCCAAAATCTCTTGAAAAGGTTCAAGATCTAAATCGTGAAACTACGGAATATGGTCTAAAGCAAGGATGGCTGAATTATCGACCAGACCCATACATACATATTCAAGCCTATTATCAAGGAGCAATGTACTGGAAATACTTACGAGCAATTAAAAAGCTGTTAGACCCTGCGGGAATTATGCATCCTGGAAGGCTTGCCCTTCCATAAAACAAAGGAGGTAAAATAAAAAAATGTCAGTAAAAGATATAACAGGATTGAAAAGATTAGAAGAATTAAAAAAAGACATATATAGATGTATCCATTGTAAGGCTTGTAAGTTCGCGTATTCTGGCGAACCAAGTCGAGAAGGCATCGGTGAATGGACAGGTAAAACGGGTAAAACTTATTTATATGAAGGAATGATAGACTCTTGTCCGGCCGGTATTGAATATGGATGGGAAGCTTTTTGGAATGCCGGTAAGATGTGGATTGCTAGAGCTATTTTGGAAGGCGATTTGGAATTCACAGATGAAGTAAGAGATGTTTTTATGCCCTGCATTACATGTGGTCAATGTGGTGCTCAATGTGAAAATAAAGTTCGAACAGTGGATATAATTGAATCATTAAGAGCAGCATGTAATGAATCTGGTGTACCAATGATTGAAAAGCATCAATTAGTAGACAGACTCGTAAAGAAGCTGAATAATCCATATGGCGGTGAGGCTAAGGATAGATTTAAATGGGCTAAGGATACTGGACTTGAAAAATATATTGATAAAAAAGGTGCCAAATATGCATATTATGTTGGATGCACCGCAAGTTATCGCCAAATTAATATCGCCATCGCAACCTGTAAGATTTTTGAAAAATTAGGGGTAGATTTTGCTTTAGTTGGCGATGAGGTATGCTGTGGAAGTCCATTCTTTAGAATCGGTTCTGTACAAACTGCTAAAGATTTAATGAGTAGAAATCTTGAAAATTTTAAAGATTACGATATAGTATTTTTCTCTTGTGCTGGTTGCTATAGAACATTTATTGTCGATTATCCCAAATGGCTAGAAGAAGACGAGCTTCCCTTTAAAACTAAACACGCATTTGAACTAATATCTGAATTAATTACGAAAGAAAAAATTAAATTTAAACCAAATAAAGAGTTAAAAGGCAAGATTATAACTTATCATGATCCTTGTCATACGGGTAGACATTTCGGTATCGATATGGAACAGAGGATGATTGAAAAATCTAAGAACCTAATGTTTGACATGAGAAAAATTAATGCACAAATAGATGTTTGGTTTGAGAAGCCGAGGATCATTCTTAGAAAACTTGAAGAAGATGTAGGTATTAAATTCAAAGAAATGTATCGAATTAAGATGAATTCAATGT
>JAHQWS010000318.1 GCA_029856295.1 Promethearchaeia archaeon | reverse complement strand
ATGGTATATAATTTAACAAATTATGGATTTAGTTTGATTCAATCAGATGAAATTTTTGTAAGAAATTAAACAGGTAAATAGAATTTACATACTGTACATTGTGAGACATGTAAGCGTCTTGTAGGATCAATTATAATATAACGCTCTTTTAGGTCTGATCCGCATTTTGGACAGCTTTTTGAAAAATTTTCTCTTATTTTATCTAATACAATCGTAAGACCTCTTTCAAAATTTAGAATATATTGAGCATTTTCCTTTATTTTTTTCGCTGAAACTATACCAATACCTTTTACAAAGGCCAATTCTTCAGGTCTAGCATTTGCCAGTTGTTCAATCGAATTAATCCCCGCTTTATTTAATCTTTCAGCAGCTTTTGGGCCAATTCCTTTTACACGTAAAAGTTCATTCACAACTGACATAAAAAATCTATAAAATATTTTAGTTCAAGGATTTTAAAATAGATATTAAGTAAAATTTTACAAAATTCAAATTATTTACTAATCTATACATATATTGTTATCTACAAAAAATAAAATTTAAGATGATAAAAAAAAATAAAAAAATACTTACTTCTCGATTTGTCGTCCTACACCATAATAGATAAGCAACGGTGACATTATTACTAGGATAAATGCAAATAAGCTCCATATGGTCCTGAAAGTTTGAATATTTAATGTGTTAGAAAGTAAGGTTCCTATAGCGAAGGTGTATATTCCACATATTCCTATGACGAAAAATTTCCATTTTCTCTTTATTTGATCATCCTCAAATTGTTGATAAATTTTTGATGAAAAGTATAAAGATGGAGCCATTCCTAAACTTACGATTACCAATACAAAATAAATAAACATAGGCCAGCTCCAAACAGGTTTCCAATCTGTACTAGCATTAATGATAACTCCGTTCGGAATAAAAAAACTGCACAGTTCGGCTATGCCATATATGATAATTAACACAAATTGCTTTTTTGTAGTAAAAACCTTCTCCGACTTTAGCAATATTAAAAGAAAAACCAAAAAAAAAGCACCAAATAGAAACATGAAAAAAATTGTCATAAAATATAGTACTTTAACAATTTCTTCAATAGTAAGAGGGGCATAAATGAAATTTATGAATATTCCGATCGATGAAGTTATATACCCTAAACTAAACATTAAATTTAATCGTTTCTTATCTCGCTTAAGAATCCTATATGCTAAAAATAGAAAAAAAAATCCAACACTGCCTTGAAGAATATAAACTTGAATAATTCTAGTCGTATCTAATTGAAATAATACCATAAATTCACACTTTTGTTTAATTAACTTTTATAGTTTTTAAAAAAATACAATATTTTTATTATTAATATTTCAATACAGTATTAAAAACTTAAGTAATAAAATTGCAAATTCCGTCATTATTTAATTTTATTATAGTTTAAACCTTTATTAATGCCATATTTACTGAAATTTGATCTTAAATGTAAAATCTGCGAAATAATTTTCATTCTTTATAACTCCCGCCCAACACCGTGATAAATCAAATAAGATATAGGAATGGCAATTAGGGAGATAATTGACCAAATAAGTCTGAATGGTGAATCATTTAATGTATTTGAAAGAGAAGTTCCATAATAAACAAAATAGTACGAAATTATACCTATTATGAAAAATATCCATTTTTTTCTTAATTCCATGGACTCAAGTTTAAAATAAATTCTTCCTGAGTAGTATATCAATGGTCCAAAGGTAAACAGGCTACAAACAATATAAGAATAAATTAAAAATTCCCAGCTCCATACAGGCTTCCAATTTGTGGTTTCATTTATAGTAATTCCATTTGGGATAAACCAAAGTCCAGATAAGAGCACACCAAAAGAAATTATTAAAATGAGTTGGATTCTTACAGTAATAACATTCTTAGATTTAGAAAGAATTAATACAAAGATTAGTAAAAAAACTTGACAAAAACAAAATAAGAAATATGTTAAAAAATGAAGCAGATGTACGAGAGCTTCATTAAAAACGGAGGCATAAATTATATTTATTATAACTCCTACGCCTACACAGACATAAAATCCACATAAAGCAAGGTGAAGATTTTTTTTATCTCTTCTTAGAATTATATAAGACATATAAAAATAAAACAATCCAACTAAACCTTGAACAATATAAATCTGAATAAATCGAGCGGCGTCCATTTATTTACGTAGTTATTATATCCTCTAACCCCAATTATAAATTAAATAAACAGTTTTTTTTATAAAAACTTTTATTTTTTTTGATAATTAATCCATTTGCCGACCAATACCGTAATAAATAAGAAATAAATTAAATAATGAGGGCATAGCTACAATAGCCCAAAGTATTAAATTTGCATGTCCGAGGTAGCAAAAATAAGAAGTACCATAACATAAAAAGAAATAACCTGAAATTCCAACAATGAAACAAAGCCATCTTTTTTTTATTTGTTTGTATTCAATTCTTTGATATAACTTTATTGAATGATAATATGTAGGAATAATTGCTCCAAACGTACAAACTGTTAGGAACAGAATTGTAAATTCTAGACTCCATTTTGGTCTCCAACTTGTACTTTCGTTTATAACAACAGCATTAGGGATGAAGAAAAGCGTTATTATTAATACACTAAAAACAAATATCATGAGTACTTGAATTCTAGTAGTGAGAATCATTTCTGATTTATATAACATCATTACGAATAAGCTCAAGAAACATAAGGATAAACTCAAAAGGTAAACAGTAATGAAATATAAAATTAAAAGAATTATTTCGCCTATAACAGGTGTTATAATTATATAAATAAGATTAACTATAACACCTATTCCACAGGAAAAATAAAAACCAGCCACTATAAAATTCATTCTCTTTCTATTTCTTATCAAAATTCTGTATCCTAAATAAATAAATACTATGCCATATAGAGCAAATACAACAAAAACTAATAGAAACCTTGCGAGATCCAAGACTTGAGATATCATATCATAATCCCCTAATAAAACTTTTAAAATTTTGTCTAAAATTAATTTATTGTTTTTTAATATGATATATTTATATTTAAAATAATTGCATATAAAATTCGGAATTAATTATAATACTATAGGAGAATTACGAACATTTTGGAAAAATGACCGAATCTAGTGATAAAGGTACTCATAAAAAAGATAAAAAAATCATTTCAAGGGAATTTATTGAAAAGGTTAGAGCTGCAGCAAATTATTGCTTTAATTGTAATAGATGCGTGAATGTATGTCCCCTGTCTTATTTAGGTATATTTCATCCAAGGGATTTGATCACTGATTTAACGTTTCTACCACCCGAAGAGGTACTAGAGAAGCACAATATTTGGCATTGTTTAACTTGTGGATTATGTATGGAGTACTGCCCAATGACTAAGGATAATGTCGGTGTCAATATACCTGAAATTATTTTAAAATTGCGTTCATTAGCTGCTGAGTATGAACCCCTCCAAAATCAGCAACTTGAATGCCACCATGGTAGATTGTATTCAAATTTACCACGCTTAATGGCTAATGATGAAATAGAAATTCATAATAAGATCGGTTTTTTAGAAGATTCTAATCTAAAAATAAAAAATAGAGGAGAAATTGCATATTTTATGGGATGTCTACCTTTCATGAATTCCAATCCCCCCTGTTCAAATGCTTGTCCTGCCGGAGTTGATGTTCAAGGTTATGTTTCGTTAATTGCAGAAGGAAAATTTCAAGAAGCAATTGATTTAATAAGAGAAAGAAACCCCTTTCCATATGTATGTGGGAGAATTTGTACACATCCATGTGAATTGTCCTGTAACCGTAATAAAATTGACGATCCAATTGCTATTCGAGCCTTAAAGAGATTTTTATCAGATTGGGAATTAGAGCATCCTTATCAAACAGCCTTAAAACCAGTTAAACAAACGAAGGAGAAAGTAGCAATAGTAGGTGCAGGTCCAGGAGGGTTATCAGCAGCTTATTTCCTTGCAAGAATGGGGTATAGGCCTACGGTTTTTGAAGCAACTCCTTTTAAAGGGGGAACTTTAAGGTCAGGAATACCAAAATATCGATTACCAGACTATATCTTATTTGAAGAAGTTAACTTCATTCTAAAAATGGGTGTTGATATAAAATTAAACACACCTGTCGGACCCGATTTAACATTTGAAGATCTTGAAAATATGGGTTATAAAGCATTTTTTATTTCAATAGGCCAGCAAACTTGTAGGGATATGAAAATAGAAGGCGAAGATATTATGGATGTTTTTTGTGGTTTGGAATTTCTTAAAAAGCGGCATTTGTCAAAGCATAAATATGATTTCAAGGATAACATCATTGGAGTAGTGGGAGGAGGAAATGTAGCTATGGATTCTGCTAGATCAGCTTTAAGATTAGGTGCTAAAAAAGTTATTTTAATCTATAGGCGTTCAGAAGCTGAAATGCCAGCATCAATGGAAGAAATTGAAGCGGCAAAAGAAGAAAATATTGAATTTCACTTCTTAACTAATCCGATAAGAGTAGTTGGAGATAAAAGTGGAAATATTGATTATGTCGAATTTATTCGTATGAAACTTGGCGAGCCTGACGCTTCAGGTAGAAGAAGTCCCATTCCGATTGAGGGTTCAGAATTTAAAATGAAAGTGGATGTATTATTACTAGCTATAGGCCAACAAGCAGACTTTACCCTCTTAGAAGCCGCTCAAGATAAATTGAAAATTGATAGATGGGGTAAGATTGAGACTGATGAGACAACCTTACAAACTAGTATTCCTAATGTGTTTGCTGGAGGAGATGTCATAGAACGCAATCCTATCGCAATTATTGCTATCGCCCATGGATATGAGGCAGCGATTTCAATTGATCGATATCTTAGAGGCGAAAATTTAGAGAAAGGTAGAGTGCCTAGAGATAAATATAAACTATCTCCAGTGCCTAAAAAGGAAGTCGATATCGAAGCGAGACAAGATGTGCTTACATTACCTATTGATGAAAGAATTACGACATTTAAAGAAGTAGAAATAGGGCTTTCTGAGGAGAGTGCCGTAAAAGAAGCTAAAAGGTGCTTGAATTGTAATCTCTGTTGTAGTCCTGATATCTCACCTGAAGTATATAAAGATTCACAGGAACATTTAACAATTGAAAGATGTTATTATGGAGAGAATCCAAATATAAATAATTTAAACACTAACGACTATTTAGATATTCCAAGATCAGTAATAGGATTGTTAAACCAAAATAATATTGTTCCTGTTGTTTTGGCTCCAGAAAAATGTTGTGGACATGATATTCTTTGGGTTGGAGATTTAAATACCTTTGAAAAATTAGCTAAATATAATGTGAAATTATTTAAAGATGCTGGCGTTAAGACAATTATATTTAGTTGCGCAGAAGGATATTACACTTGGAAATATGAGTATACAAAGCTCTTTAAGGGGAGTAACGAATTTGATTTTGACATATATCATATTACAGAATACATTTTGAAGGAAAATCTGTTAAATGGCTTAAAATTTCCTAATAGGGACGTGATTAAAGTAACTTATCATGATTCATGCCGATTAGGTCGTATGAGCAATATTTATGATGCTCCACGGGAAATATTAGAGAAAATTCCATTTGTGGAATTTATCGAAATGGAAAATAATAAAAAAGATGCATCGTGTTGTGGTGTTTCTGCTTATATTACTTGTAATGAGTATTCTAAGATTTTGCAGAGAGAGAGAATAAAAGAAGCAATAGATACTGGCGCAGAATACTTAATCGTAAGTTGTCCAAAATGTCTGGCTCATTTTAATTGCTATCTAAATGAACACACCGAGTTAAAAAATAAACTTAAAGTAATTGATTTGACAACATTTATAGGAAAAATGCTATGGCTAATATAACTTCAAAATAATACAAAATTTTAGATTAAATAAAAAAATTTGACTTTACTGTTTAAATTAAATATTTAAACCTTATCTTTGGAAAAAGTTTTTTCTTTTTGTATTTTTCTTCTATATCATAATCAAAAATTAAAAAAAAGCAAAATTATTTTAGATTCCTAAGAATTTGGAATTGAATTACAACTTATATTAAATGGGGAAAAAGAATTGCCTTATAAAATTATAGAAAAACGGGAACTTGGAAATAGTGGTCAAGTATTTGAAATGGTTATAGAAACACCGCTCATTGCTAAAAAAGCTCATGGAGGAAATTTTATTTTACTAAGAATTAATGAGACTGGTGAACGGTTTCCTTTAACTATAGCAGATTATGATCGAGAAAAAGGAACAATAACAATAGTAGTCCAAGTTGTTGGAAAAAGTACGAAATTGCTCTCTCATCAAGAGGTAGGAGATGCGATTCTTGATATTGTTGGCCCTTTAGGAAATCAAATTCATATTGAAAAATATGAACATCCTGTTGTCATCATAGGTGGTGGTATTGGAATAGCACCTTGTTATCCTCAAGCAAAGGAATTAAAAGAAGCTGGAAATAAAATTATAGCAATAATCGGAGCTAGAAACAAGGAATTACTGTTTTGGAGAGAAAAAATGCGTTCAGTAAGCGATGAATTTATTATTTGTACCGATGATGGAAGTGAGGGGATAAAAGGAGTTGTAACTGAACCACTTAAGGAATTAATAAAGCGAGAAAAGACAAGTGTTGTCATTGCGATAGGTCCTTTAATTATGATGAAATATGTCGCTCTTACAACTAACGGGTCTGGGAATTTACCTAAAGTAAAAACTTATGTTTCTTTGAATACTATAATGATTGACGGAACCGGAATGTGTGGTGGGTGTCGATTTTCAACAGTTGACGGTGAGATTTATTTTGCATGTGTTGATGGCCCTGATGTTGACGGACACATAGTAGATTTTGATAATCTTTTAAAACGTGCGAATAGATTTCTTGATCAAGAAAAAGAATCGGTAGAATGTTATGATCGAGAATGTAGAGCCTTAGAAAGATATGAAAGTGAGGGAACTTAAAATGGAAACACAACCGGCTTTAATTAATTTATTAATTAAAAATAAAGAAAAAATCTTAAGTGCAGGAAAATATAATGAAACCGAATTTAGCGACTTAATTAATTCATTATCTCAAGCTGAAAGCGAGAGAAATTTAATTCTAAAAAAAATAGAAGAATTAGGAACATTAAATATTGAAACATTAAGAAAAGAATTAAGTTTATCTGAAAAAACTTTATTATATAACATTGAATATCTAAAAGCATGTGGATCTTTAGAATTTATTGGCGAAACACCGAGATTTTTTCAAGAGACAATTGATACATTTAAAAAAAATGAAATCTTCCCTAATGCATTAATAATTAGAGAGAAAAAACTCTGTTGTGGCTGTGGTTTATGCGTTTCAGTCTGTCCTGTTGATGCGATTCGCTACAGTAAGGGAACATTTGAAATAGATGATGATGTATGTATTGATTGTGGATTATGTTATGCATGCTGTCCACGCACTTTTTTTCCTATAGAAATGAAAAGATCTCAAGAGAATGTTTCCAATATTAAATTTTTGGAACAATTAAATTACTTTCAAGAAATCTGCACGGCCCAAACAACTGATGAAAATATAAAAAAAGTTGCACAAGATGGAGGGGTAGTTACTACATTGCTTAAAATGGCCTTTCAACAGAATTTGATAGACGGAGCTTTAGCTGTAGGTTTAGGAGATAACCCTTTGGAACCAAGGTCTTTATTAATTGAAAATGAAGAAGATCTCTTAAAAACGGCAGGTACAAAATATACCAATTCCCCAATGCTACAAATCCTTCATGATTATAGAAATTATAAAAGATTAGCAGTTGTAGGAACTCCCTGTATAATGGAGGCGCTAAAGAAACTCACTTTTTATCCAAAAAATAAGCCATTTTATAATAATATTGTTCTTAAAATAGGACTATTTTGTATGGAATCATTTGATTATGAGAGTATTATTGGACTATTAAAGAATGAGTTTCATCAATCCCCAGAAGATATTAGAAAAATGAATATCGACAAGGGAAAATTAATTATTTATGATAAAACAGGTTCTATATTTGATGTTCCTATAAAAAGAATAAAGAAATATGGTAGGTTTGGATGCTTTTTCTGTGATGATTTAACATCAGAACAGGCAGATATTTCGGTAGGTTCTATTGGTTCCGAGCTAAGCTGGTCAACAGTAATTATTAGAACAGAGAGAGGAGCCCAGTTTTTTCAAAAAGCAATAAAATCCCATTTGTTAATAAAGAACAAAATCGAAGAAGATAGTAAAAGTTTTCAATCTCTCAGTAGCATAGCAAAGTCTAAATTAAAGAAGTACAAGACGTTACATAGACCTATAATGATTGAACAAGAGCCAAGCATCAGAAGTACTAATTTTGAAGAAGTTCCAAAAGGATTAACTGAGGATTTGGTGAAAATAGAAGCTCAAAGATGTTTGCAATGTGGGAATCCTCAGTGTGTTATCGGATGTCCTGTAAATATTAGAATCCCTGACTTTATAAAGCTCTTAAGAGAAGCGAGATTTATTGATGCGATTCATGAAATAAAAACTTATAATTTATTACCTGCTATTTGTGGAAGAGTTTGTCCCCAAGAAATTCAATGTGAAAAACATTGTTTATTAAATGATTTAGGGGAACCTATTGCCATAGGTTATTTAGAACGGTTTATTGCTGATTGGGAAAGAAAAAATAAACTTAAAGAATGCCCTGATTGTAAACCTCCTAATGGTATCAAAGTAGCTGTAATCGGTTCAGGTCCCTCAGGTTTAACATGTGCTGGAACACTTGCGATGGAAGGATATGACGTTACGATTTTTGAAGCATTCCATGCGGGAGGGGGAGTACTCTCATATGGCATCCCTGAATTTAGATTACCAAAAGAAATTGTTAAAGAAGAAATTGAAACGTTAAAGATGCTAAATGTTAAAATTCAATATAATGCTATTATTGGAAAAACTTTAGATTTTGAGGACTTAAAAGAAATGGGATTTAAAGCATTTTTCATCGGAGTGGGGGCAGGACTTCCCATGTTTATCAAAGTAAAGGGATTAGACTTAAATGGGGTATTAACGTCAAATGAATTTCTTACACGATCCAATCTGATGAAAGCGTACAAATTTCCTGATTATGATACCCCTATTAATATTGGAAAAATTGTTACTGTGATAGGCGGAGGTAACGTAGCCTTAGATTCATCTAGGACGGCTTTACGGTTAGGTGCGGAAAGAGTAATTATCGTTTATAGAAGATCAGAAGTAGAAATGCCTGCAAGAAAAGCGGAATATCATCATGCTAAAGAAGAGGGGATTGAGTTCAAATTTTTAACGAATCCTGTAAGATTCTTAGGAGATGAGAATGCCGATGTCAGATTCATGGAAGTAATTAAAATGGAGTTAGGAGAACCTGATGAGTCTGGGAGAAGGCGCCCCATACCAATTCAAGGTTCAGAGTATGTAATAGAAACAGATACGATTATAGTTGCTATTGGAACTAGAGCAAATCCAATTCTCACCAAATCAATTCCAGAATTAAAATTAAATAAATGGGGTTACATTGAAATTAATGAGAACGGGCAGACTAACATAGAGGGGGTATTTGCGGGAGGAGATATAGTAACTGGAAGTGCGACCGTAATATCTGCTATGGGTGCTGGAAAAAAAGCGGCAAAAGCTATGGATGAGTATTTAAAAAAGAGCTATCTGCAAAGTTAGAATTGCTTTTTAACCATTTGCAAAATCCTACGCAAAAGGGATTAAAAAAAGTAGGGTAAAAAAAGGATTTTATTAAAAACTATTAATAATTTATTTTTCACGCCATTCTTGGCCGCATTGTCCGCATTTGAACTTCTTTCCGTAAACCCGTGGATAATCCATAATGATATTTTCCTTATCAGTGGATTCATGAATCATTAGCTTATTTTCGTTATTACAACGGGGGCAACGACGCCTTCCCTCAGTTTTTTCAATCTCCAAGATACCTTCCGGTTCTTCACTCATTTTAAAATATCAGACTCCTTACTTTTTTATGTATTTTATTTTTTTAATATTTATGCATTAATTGATTTTAGGATTTAAAATCTTTTATAACTTTTATAAAATTCATTTTAAAAATTAGGTTGCGGAAAGGATAGAAAGGGATTGTTTTTTTATCTACTGGGATTTTTCCATAAGTTCTTTACCGTATAATTTTGCTAAATCAAATAATTCCGGGGAGGAGTATTGAAATTTAAAAATGAAATCACCTAAAATTCGATCAAAAAACGCGGAGTTTTCCTCCTTATCAGCGGTTATTTCATATCCGTATATCACATCTAACTCTTTAGCTTTCTCAATCAGTAGAGAACGGCTTATCCGGGAGCTTTCGGATATAATATCTCCCTCTAAATTAATTCCAGTTAGAATTGAGATTCCATTTCGAAATGAGAAATAATCTTTAAATTCTTTGAAGGAATCTTTGTTAAACGAACTGATTGAATTCCTATCAGAGATTTTCAAAATAAGAATTACTACATCAATGATTTTTATTTTCTCATAATTGTAAATAATTTCATTAAAGTTTTCAGCAATGAATATTTTTATCTTTATCGGAATTTCTTTAAAGATAATTAAAAATTCAGTTACATCTTCTTGGTTATTAATATTTTCACTCAGATTACTCTTAATTGCTAATTCTTTCAGATATTCTAAAAATATTTTTTTTCTGAATTCCTTAGCAGAATTATTTGAACCAATGAGCCCGAAGTTTAATGTATATGTAATTTTCTTCAATTAATTTCTTTCCGAAAATAATAGTTAACAAATTTAATTTATTATTAATAATTAAACCATTTAAATTTTAAATTTTGATTTATTGCATTAATGAATTATTAGTAAAAATTTCTGAGATTGACGATGTTATTAATTTATATTCTACTAATTTTAATGATAGTTATCTGGGGTTTTTCTTTTATTCTCGTTGATATTGCCTTAGAATATATTCCTCCATTGTCTATAGCACTATACCGTTTCATAGTGGCGTCATTATCATTTTTAATCATTGATATTTATTCTAAGTTAAATAAAAAAAGGGGTGTAAATAATAGAAAAGAAGAAGCCAATGATGTCAAATTCACTAAAAATGATTGGATTTTGATAGTAATAGCGAGCTTTGCCGGTATTTCCCTCTTTTTTCTTGCCCAGTACACTGCGATAAGCTTAATAGGCCCCTCTTTACCTGCCTTATTTGTATGCTTATTAGCTCCGGTTATTATTACACTCTTGGCTTTAATTTTTTTTAATGAAAAATTAACTAATCTTAAAATATTTGGATTTATTATCGCTTCAATTGGTGGATTTTTCTTAGTAACAGGGGGTAACATCGAAAATCTTACTCCTGAATCTCCTAACTTCATAGGTTACATATTGGCTCTGTCAACCCCTTTATTGTGGGCTGTATATGCCACAGTTACAAAAAAAATTACGAAGGGAAAATCTAAGATTAAGTTGCTGAAATATACTGCTTATCTTGGAACCATCGAGTTGTTTATTTTTGTAATAATTAATGGAGAGTTATTCATTTTTATTTCAAATTTCTTTAATATTATGATATTGCTATGTGCGCTTTATTTGGGAATAGGATGTTATGTTGTAGGTTATTATATCTGGCAAAATTCGCAAAAAAATTTAAAATCTTCAAAAGTCGCTTCATTTCTCTATGTTGAACCATTCCTGACTTTATTCTTATCATTCTTATTTCAGAGGAATGAAGTAATTATCATTTGGAATATACTTGGTGGAATTATCGTTTTAATAGCGGTAATAATCATTAATTATGAATAATAAGATGAGTTCTATTCAAATTGATTTTAAGATTTATCTTGTTTATGTTTCATTAATTCTTATGATCACTTTTTGGGGACTTTCATTTATTATTGTTCACATAGCCGTTGAATACATCCCCCCATTATCAGTAGCATTATATCGTTTATTTGTCGCATCAATATCCTTTTTCATTATAGATATTTATTTTAAATTCAGCAAAAAGTGCAATAGAGCCCATCTTCACACTAATGAAATGGTCTCTAAACAATCGTTAAATTTTTGGATTTTAATTTTATTAGCAAGCTTTTCAGGAATTTCACTTTACCTCTTTTTTTTGTATTCGGCCGTTGAGTTAATCGGACCCTCAATTCCTGCATTATATGATTGCTTAGTTTCACCTGTTATAATTGCGATCTTTTCGATTATATTCTTCAGAGAAAAATTAAAGAAAGTAAAGATTGTAGGGTTTGTTTTAGCATCAATAGGGTCATATTTTTTAATCACGGGAGGTGATATCACAAAAATTACACCTGAGTCTCCTTCTTTTTTAGGATATATATTTATCTTACTTACGCCCTTATTATGGGCAACGTATTCCACAGTGATTAAGCAGTTAGAAAAATCCCATGGTTCCCAATCAGATTTTAAAATATTAAAATTCATTACCTATTTTGGGTGCTTAGAGTTGTTTATCTTTGTTGTAATAAGCAACCAACTTTATATTTTTCTTACAAATTTTCTAAATATTGTACTGATACTATGTGGTGTGTATTTAGGATTAATTTGTTTTGTATTCGGATATTATGCCTGGAATTACTCCCAAAAAAAGCTTCAATCATCAAAGGTAGCATCGTTTTTATATATAGAACCATTTATTACGCTTATTTTTTCTTTCATGTTTCGAAGAACCGAAACAATTCTCTTATTGAATATCGTCGGTGCAATAATAGTGCTATTTGCTGTAGTTATCATAAACTGTAAATGATACATAATGGTTCCTTATTTAAAATAAAAATATAATGATCTCCATAATCTATTTTTTCACTATTTACCTAAAAATTAAGACTTAAATGTTCTTTCTTTAAATATTTAAATTTTAAAAAAATATCAAAAATACGAAAATCTTTACAGATGAGTTTTAATGTCAAATAAGAGTGAATCAGAAAGGATAGATAAAAACCAAAAAACTAAAATTAATACGCTTAATGAAGCATTAAAAATGAGTTCTAAAAATAAGTCCCTCTGGTTTAATTTAGGAGTAGCTTATAAGCATATGAAAATGTATGATAAATCAGTAGAGCTCTTTAAATACCTCTTACAAATTGAGCCTGAAAGTGTAAACATTCTTAATGAAATAGGTATGGTGTATATTGAAAACTATGATTATGATAAAGCAGTTGAGACTTTTAAGAGGATATTTGAAATTGATCCAAATAATAAAAAAGCTTGGGCTAATCTCTCTAAGGTATATATCAAAAAAGGAGAGCATTTTAAGGCACATAAGGTTGCTCAACACAATATGATAATTAAATCTGATTTATTAAATGAATGGAATAATTTAGGGTCATTTTATAGACGTAAAGCCAAATCTGATGGTTCTAAAAATCCAAATAAGCAAGAATTAAATATAGAAATCATAAATGCAAAAATATGGAAGAAAATGGGGCTATATTACTTCAATAAAGGTGATTTTAATAATGCGATCAAATTCTTTAAACGCTCTTTATTAGCTAATACGAACAATAAGAATGTTTGGAATAAACTCGGAATTGCATATCAAAATAATGGACAACTCGAAAAAGCAATAAATGCATTTAAACGAGCTGTTGAAATTGATCCTAAATTTGAAATCGCATGGAATAACCTTAGTAAAGTCTATGAGATAAAATTGCATTCAAATTAATTTTGGCGTGTTAATAAATGATAATAAGATGACCCCATAAAAAACCTAAAAATAAGCTTAATATTTAGTTTGAGAAAGATTTTTATAGAAAAATTTAGATTAAGACTACATTTTAAAATAATATTTTTGCTTTTATCTAATTTAAAATTAAATTTAAAAGGTGAGATTTTATGGGTTGAAGAGTTTATGTAATAGGTAAGAAAACACACGCAAGAGGGGAGACATTTACTCAAGATAATGTTAGAAAAGAAAAAGAACGATTCCAAGTAAGCGTAGATCTTATGTCTCTTAAAACACTAAAAGATTACGATGCACTTGGTAGAGTTGGAGAGTTTTATATACGAGTAGACGGTGATAAAATGTTAAAATCACGATACCCTCATAAAGGTGTACTTAAATTACAG
>JAHQWS010000317.1 GCA_029856295.1 Promethearchaeia archaeon | reverse complement strand
GTATTTAAGCAATCCAATTGATTCAGGGATTTTTACAGAATTATTATAACTGAGATTTAATTTCTGAATTGAACTAAGGAATAAATCAGGACTGCTTAATTTCATGATAGACTCTATATTATCTTTATTTTCTTTTAAGAATTTCCAATTGAAATAGTTAAAATTTAAAATTTCGACATGTTCATTTTTTAAAGCTAGCCAAGGTTCGCCACTTTTAAAATCAGTTAAAATCTTGAAATATTTATATATACTGGTATCTATTTCATAATTTTCTATACCGTCCGCGAATAAAGCCTCTAAATCTAAGAAAAATTTAGCCTCTTCCTGCTCAACTCCAATTTCTAGTGCAAATTTATCCATCCATCTATTAAGTTTTTCATTTAAGAATTCCAAAGGCTGTTCTTTAAAATTTCTTAGGAATTCAAAGATCGTTTTCATCACTAAAGGTGAGTTGTCATGAGTTATTGCCCACTTTAATGAATTCAACCCATCCTTAAGGTAATGATGAGTGATAGCTTTAGCAGCAGCATTTCGAACGAATGGATTTTTATCGGAGATTAAATGATTCTCTACGATTTTAAAAATTTGTTCCGTTTTAAATGCGATTTGATCTAGTCCTATTATGCTTTCTGCACGTATATTAAAATCATCGCTGCCTTCGATAAATGAGATTAAAATCTCAGCCGCATCTGATTTATTTAGCGTTCCATTTTTCACATTTTCTCTAATTTCATAAGGTGTTAGAGGTTTACTCATTTTCTGAGACGGTCCTTTTTAAGAAAAAAACCTAATTAAATTCCTTATTATTCTATTGATCTTCATTTAAAATAAAACTATAAATTTGCTAATTTGTCAATAATTGAGTGAAAAATAAAGTTCTCATTTTTCAATCCCTAGCATTTTTATGATTATATCAGCCATGCTGTATGGATCGAGAGATTTCTCAATAACTTTGTTAATATATTGTTCTATTTTTTCCTGATTTGAATTAATTAAATCTTCTACTTTTTTCTGTAATTTATGTTTTAAAATTTGTAAGGTTTCGCTTTTGATCCTATTTTTTAAATAATTTGAAATTACCCCTGTATCTTCCAAGAATTGTATGTGTTTTTTAATAATTTCAATGAGTTCTTTAAAATTTTCCCCAGTTTTAGAATTTACTTTGACGATTTCTGGAGGCCACGCTACTAATTTGAAATACTCCTCTCGAAGCTGATTAGACTGATATTTGAAGCTTGAATTTAATTCTAGCATTTGACTTATTTCAGCAACCTTCCTGTCAGCCCCAGGGAAATCCATTTTGTTTACAACAAAAATATCGGTGATTTCCATGATTCCAGCTTTGATGGCTTGGATATCATCGCCTAATCCAGGCACTAATAAAACAATAACAGTTTCGGCTGATTTAAAAATATCAACTTCGGATTGTCCTACTCCAACAGTTTCTACGATAATAATCTCGCAACCATATGCATCTAAAATTTTTATAACGTCTTCGGTTGCTCTCGCAAGCCCTCCTAACTGACCCCTATTCGCCATGCTTCTAATAAATACCCTATCGAGGGTAAAATACTGTTTCATTCGGATTCTATCTCCTAATAGAGCTCCCCCCGTAATAGGAGAAGTGGGGTCTACACATATTATACCTACTTTTCTCCCTTGCTCAATAAAAGTATTGGTTAGAGTGGAGATAAAAGTAGATTTCCCACTACCTGGAGCTCCAGTAATGCCTAAGATATAAGCATTTCCCGTACTTTTATATATAGATTTAATAATTGTTTCTGCTGCGTCAATATCGTTTTCAACAATAGTAATTAACCGGGCAGCAGCTCTTGTATTCCCTTCGAGCAATTTTGTAATTAAATTAGAGTATTCCATTTTCTCTTAAAATTATCTTTTAAGATTGTTTTGAACGAATTCCACAATTGTTTTTAAATCAGTTCCCGGACCATGAAATCCTTTCAATCCATGTTTTTCTAAAAATGGCTTGTCCTCATCAGGGATAATTCCACCCACAGCAACAAGAACATCATCTATGTTTTGTTCTTTCAATTTTTGCATTATGACAGGACAAATCGCATTATGGGAACCGCTCAACATGCTCAACATTACCGCATCAGGGTCTTCTTGGATAACAGTATTTACGACATCATCTGGAGTCTGATGGATTCCAGTATATATAACTTCCATACCTGCATCTCTTAAAGCACGCGCAAGGACTTTTGCTCCCCTATCATGACCATCTAAGCCTGGTTTACAAACCAAAACTTTTATTTTTCTTTTCTCAGTCATTAGACATACCCCTTTAAAATATAGAATCTTCTATATATACTCCAAAAACATGTTTTAATACATTTATAATTTCTCCCGCTGAGGCATATTCCCTTACCGCATCGATGATGTAGGGCATTAAATTTTCGGTGCTCTTAGCTGCTTCTTTAAGTTTTTCTAATTTTTCTTTAAGCTTCTCATTGTCTCTTTCTTGTTTCACTTTATTTAGATTATTAACTTGTTCTTCAGCAATTTTTTCATCAATTTTTAATAACGGAGTTGTAGTTTGTTCTGTTTGAATAAATCGGTTTACTGCTATAATAGTTTTTTCTTGGTTCTCAACCTCTTTTTGATATTTATATGAAGCATTAGCTATTTCTTTTTGGAAAAAATTAGCCTGAATCGCTGGAATAACCCCTCCTAATTCTTCAATCTTTTCAAAATATATTTCAGCTTCTTCTTCCATTTTATTTGTGAGCCATTCAACATAATAAGAACCTGCTAGAGGATCTACTGTATCGGTTATACCAGATTCATGAGCTATTATTTGTTGTGTTCTTAAGGCTATCTTTACCGCTTTTTCCGTGGGAAGACATAATGCCTCGTCAAAGGAATTCGTGTGTAAAGACTGAGTTCCCCCTAAAATAGATGATAGTGCTTGTAAAGTAACTCTTACTATATTATTTTCAGGTTCTTGGGCAGTTAATGATACTCCTGCAGTCTGAGTATGGAATCTTAATCTCATTGATTCAGGTTTTTTAGCTCCGTATTTATTTTTCATTCTTTTTGCCCAGATTCTTCGTGCTGCTCGATATTTACAGACTTCTTCAAAAAAATTATTATGCGAGTTAAAGAAAAATGATAACCTTGGAGCAAAATCATCTATATCTAATCCTCTTTCCAATGCAGCTTCTACATAACCAAAACCATCAGCTAAAGTAAAAGCAAGTTCTTGTACTGCTGTAGAACCCGCTTCTCGAATATGATATCCGCTAATTGAGATGCTATACCATTGTGGAACATATTTCGCGCAATATTCAATTGTATCAATAATTAAGCGCATAGATGGTTCTGGTGGGAATATCCATGATTTTTGAGCAATATATTCTTTTAAGATATCGTTTTGAATGGTTCCTCTTAATTGATCTGGAGTATGGCCCTGTTTTTCAGCAACAACGATATACATGGCAAGCAAAATCGAAGCTGGAGCATTTATCGTCATTGAGGTAGAAATTTTGGATAAATTTATTCCCTCAAATAATACTTCCATGTCTTTTAAGGTATCAATAGAAACTCCTTCTTTTCCAACCTCACCTAAAGCTTTATCATCATCCGCTTCTACACCATATATCGTATGGAGGCTAAATGCAACACTTAAACCTGTAGTTCCATGTTCTAGTAAAAATTTATAACGTTGATTAGTCTGTTTAGCAGTTCCAAATCCAGCAAATTGTCTCATGGTCCATAAGCGTCCTCTATACATATTCGGATATGCTCCACGGGTAAAAGGGTATTGACCTGGAAATCCTAAATAATTAGCATAATCCAGATCCTTTATATCATTTGGTGTATATAATCGTCTAATTTCAATATCAGACAAATTTCTAAAGCTTTTCTGCCTTTCATTTTGAGCAGCATCCTTGAGAATATTTGCTTCCCATTTCTCCTTTTCTTTCTCGATTTCATTTGTTTCTGTCATAATGAGATGCCTATTAAGGTATATAATTATGAAATTTATAATTAATAATTAGTCTACTTAATTTCTATTCAATTTAGATAAGAGATTAAGATTATTAACTTTTATCATATTTCATGTTTATTCTTTAAAGTGTTGATATAGTTAACTTATTTAAATTGTATATTGAAGCCTAAGTAGTTTTTTAAAGATATTAAAATAATTAATGAAAAGCTAAAAGAATTGGATATATAAGATAGAGATATTCAATTTCTTTTTTATTCTTTAAAATTCTATACCTGGACACGCCATTATTCCTTGATTGTATGGATGTTTATCACATTTAAATTCAATAACATAATCTGCGACATCGCTAATTTGTTTTATATAGTTATAACCAGTACAAATAATTTCTACATGGCTTGGTTTATTTTGTAAAAGTTCCAAGAAATCATTAAGATTAATAAGTTTAAGAGCTATAACATCAATAATTTCATCTAAAGCAACTAAATCGTAATTACTAGATAGAATTGCTCTCTTCGCAAGTTCAAATCCTCTTTTAGCTCTCATCTTATCGTCATCTGAAGCCTTTTCAGCAGAATATACGAAACCGTATGCACCAAATTGTTCTACCGGAATAATTTCTTTTAAAAAATGAATCTCTCCCATAAAATAGCCCTAATGATCTCGTGTTGCATCATGTAATTTTAGAAATTGAATCAATTATGGCCTTAACTGATGGCCACGTGCTCTTATAATTCCACCAATAAGGGTAGTAGTTTTTCCCTTTCCATCCCCAAAATAATAATGAATTAACCCTACTTTTAGATGATTTTGAATCAATTTTAAAATCCACTTTTTAGTTTTTAAATTTATTAGTTTAGATTAAAAATATATTTTTATGTGAAATTCTTCCAGAAATTTCTGATTTAAAAGCTATACTTAATTATTCTAGAAATAGTTTATAAAATAATTAGCTAATTTGTTTTAGAGATGAATATTATAGCTAAAAAATCTAAAAAAGTTGGATTAATAGATGGCAAGTTTTATCCTTGTCCTGAAACTCCTAATTGAGTTTCAACTCAAAGTACTGATGAGCAACATAATACTGAGCCCATTATTTACGAATTGACTCAAGAAGAAGCTATTGCGAAAATCGTTGGAATTATTAATTCTATGAAACGTACAACAATAAGTACTCAAACAGAAGATTAAGTTCATGCTGAATTCAAGTCAAAGTTATTTAAATTTGTTGATTATGTTGAGTTTTATTTTGATGATAAAGAGAAGAAAATCCATTTCAAATCAGCATCTCGTATAGGACGTAATGATTGGGGTGTAAATAGAAAAAGAATGGAAAATATAAGAAAAAAATTTCTTATAGATTAAAAATTTCAGTTTTGTTCGACTTTTTTATTGTGCCTTGAACGGATTTTTATCTTTAAAAATCTTTTCTTTATATTTATCTAAATTAGGAGGAGCCAAACCTGCTTCTGTTGCTTCTTTTTTTAGATTTCTCATAATTTCTGCTAAATCTACTCCTGCTGGACACCAATTTGTACAGTTTTCACAGCCAGTACATAGAAACAATCCATCCCTGACAGTAGCTTCGATACCGTTGTGAATATAATCCCTAATAATATTAACTGCTCCGATTCCATATTTAGACCCATAAATATTTCCAAAAGCTCTCGAGGCGGTACATACGAGATCACAACTTTTACAACTTATACACTTTAATAAATCCTTATATAGAAGATTTTCCTTTGCCGCTTTCGTGCGCCATTCGTCTACAAGGATAATGACAACTTCCTTAGCACCATACATTCCAAATACACGCATACCTTGAATATCTGAGGTATTTGAGGGCGCGCTTATCAAACTTATATACGCTCCATCGACATTCATTATTCTCTCTTGTATTTTTGCGACAAGTAAAGCGTCAAAAACAGTAGGGACAATTTTTTGAATACCTGCAACGACAATATGCTTTTCAGTTGCTCGTGTCAATAAACTTATATTTCCTTCATTTTCTACTAAAATTATCGACCCATCATCCGCAGAAATCGCATTAGCAGATGTGAGTGAAACTTTCACATTATTTAGTAATTCTGGACGATAAGTTGTTCTATAATAATTAACTATCGCTTCTGCTTGAGGTTTAAGCTCAATTCCATGTTTTTCTTTAATTTTTGCAACAATTTCTTCCACTGTAAACTGAACACCTGGAGCTAATGTGAAACTTGGATATTTATAATCAAACAATTGACAAAGTACGTCTCCTAAGTCAGTTTCTTTAATTTCTATATTGTTTTCTTTCAATATATCAATAATACCTGCATCTTTTGCTTCCAATGATTTTGACTTATAAATAACTTTATTATCTCCCAATTCTTCCATGAAAATCTTTTGCGCCTCCTCATTAGTTTTAGCAAAATGAACTTTAAAATGATTCGTTTTTCCCAATCTTTTCATACATAATTTTGTATAATCTTCAATGTTTTCTACAAAATCTTCTCTCATCTTAATTATGTTATCTTTGTGTCTATCAACAAATTCTCGACTCGTGTCCTCATAAAGAAATCTCAAATCGTAAGATTTGTATTTAATGGGACAGGCCAATTTCCAAATTTCCCCAAATTTAGCATATGCTGAATCATTATTCTTTAGTTCCTCTATTTTATCTTTAACTTCTTCATAAAGCTCTTTTCCTTTTTCAGACACTTACAGGATCGACCCCTTCCATTAATTTAAATATAAAATCTTCAAATTTTATTACAGGCGCTTTTATCTTATTTTCTTCTTGAATTCGTTTTAATGCCGTATAACAAAACGGACAAGCCGTTATTAATCCTTTTGACATTCTCATTTGATCAAAGATTATTTTAGAACTAAAATCACTATTCTCTTTAAAAATAGAATAAACCCCTCCTCCTGCGCCACAACACAGACTATTCATTCTATTATTCTCCATCTCCTTAAGCTGAATAGGTCCTTCTATAGAGTTTAGAATATTCCGAGCCTCCTCAATAATAGGGACTTCAGCGTTTCTTAAATGACATGCGTCATGATAATACACACTTAGTTTTTTTCCTGTATATTTTAAATTTAGCTTCTCTAAATTTTCGGGTGTATCTAAAAACTGTAATAAATGCAGCACTTTAACCTTAAAATCAGACCCTAAATATTGAGGATAATAACGAGTGAGATAATTATAACAACCAGCGCAAATAGTAATTAACTCAGTAATATCATTACTCTTAAACCAATCATTCACAAGTTTTACGTGATTTTCTACATCTTCTTTGATTGCCACTTGATGTGCTAATGACCCACAGCAAGGGGGATCGTCAATAATTTGATATTCATCATCTAAGAATTTGATAATTTTGGTAGCATTTTCACATGTACCTTTATATCTACTTCTTGATAAACAACCAAAATAGATAAGCTTCGTCATAATTTATTGAATTTTTTCTTTTTATTATTTTTAATTGTTATATACTTAAATTTGAAAATTTTTATAATGTTTGAAGAAACTATATTCTATCCAGAACGGATTTAGGAGTTAAAACATTTCTAAATTAAATTTATTGAGGGATATCTCTAATTTTAATCAAAATTTCATTCAGATCGAAAAAAAAGATTGGCATATAAAATGATAAATTAGTAATTAAAAATTTTTTTTAAAAATTTCAACTGGATCGATACCCCTTTCTTTGAGAAATCGAGAGGCCTGTTCTCTCTGGTCAATAGGAAAATTTTCCCAATTATTATGAAAAGTATTCTCACTTATTTGAAGTTCAAAAAAAAAGAAGAATTTAATTAACTTTATCCATAAGATATTGAACCAATTTCTTAAGCTTTCTGACATTATTATAAACTTTAGGAGCCTTTTCTTCAAGATATTCCATAACAACATCAATATTTTCTCTTTTCTCCGCAGGAGCTTCGCTAATAATTTTTTGTATCTCTTGAAAATCACTTGAAAATATTAACTCATCATTTACTCTATTTGAATCGTCTGATAAAAGAAATATATAGTAATCTGTTAAATCTGAGGGATCCATTACGCTGGGGGCTTTATTGCCATCACCGGCTTTTCTCCCTCTTAATAATCTGGTATCGACCATTGTTGGAAGTATTTGATTAAAAGTAATATTCTCTTTTTTATATTCTGCTGCTAATGATTTTTGCATACCTATTGTCGCATATTTAGATGCAGTGTACGCAGCAAATTTAGGCATAGGATTAGTATAGGCAGCACTGCCAGTAATAATAAATCTAGCTTTTGCGTTTTTATCATCCTTTTTTAAATAAGGATATGCTGCTTTAAATGTATTAAATACCCCCAGAATGTTCACATCTATGATTTCAGAAAATTTTTCTGGGTAAAATTCATGTGTAGTACTCATTCGTGAATAACCTGCGTTTGCAATTACGCCATTTAATAATCCTAGCTCGTTATGAAATTCTTTAAAAATATTTTCTACTTCTCCGTATTTAGTAATATCTGCTGGTTTTACGATAACTTTTACATTTGTTCCTAAAACTTCAATTTCTTTTTTTGTATCATTCAATTCTTCTATAGTTCTTGATGTTAGTCCAATGTTTGCTCCTAATTTCGCACATGCGATTGCAATTGATTTTCCAATACCTCTCCCAGAGCCAGTTATTACAATATTTTTACCATTTAATGTCATATCTACACCATTAATAATTACAATTATAATTACTAAATAAGCTAAAAAAGTTTTAAAATTTTTATAAAAATGAGAGAAAGCAAACTAAACTGAAAGATAAGCTTCTTTAATCGCAGAACATCCACCGCATCTCACACAACCTGCCTTATTTTCTAATGGATTTATGCCATACTCTTTCATCATCTTTGCAGCTCTAATATATTTATCTATCAATATGTTGAAGCTTGTAGTGGGTAAGTCTTTCATTCCTGGGATTGATCTAACGGGAGTTATAAACGGTATAATCCCTAATGACACAATTTTTTCGAGATCGGAAAAAAAGTCTTCATATGGCTCTTCAAATCCAGTTAAAATAAACGTCGATACTTGATTTTTTCCAAATATTTCAAGGGCATGTCTCCAATTGCTTTCAAATAATTCAAATGAAAGGTGAGCTTTTCCAGGAGTAATAATTTCTCTTACATGTTGATCAAGAATATCAATATGTATTCCAATTGTATCTGCGCCAGCTTCTCGAAGCTTGGTGATTAATGTTAAACCATCTAAAGGTTCTAGTTGAACATGTAAAGGAAGGTTTGGGTACTTTTCTTTTATCCCCGCTAGAAGTTCAATATAACGCTTAGCTCCCTTATCATCACTCTCTTCAGTCCCGCTCGTGAGAGTCATATGATTACATCTCCCTTCTTTTTTGGCTTGAGCGATAACTTCATTCATTTGTTTGAAATTCTTTTCTTCTATAGTCGTATCATATTTTAAACTTAGTTCAATTCCACAGAACTTACAAGCTTCTCCACAAGCCCAATATTTACATTTTTGGTATATGGTGCTAGCTAGGCAGTCGATTCCATGTACCAAAGCTATTTTCTTCATTTGAATTCCATCTGAAGTGATATATTCAGGACTATAATACTTAGGATTAGACACTAATTTCAATTTACCAAAAGAAAGTTCATTTTGAACATCATAAACTTTAAAGAAATTATCGATCTTTTCGCGGAGGACTAAATTAGTTTTTTGTGGATTATCCCAAAGAGCCACATTAACTAAAGTTTTGTTATCTTCTAATAGAAAATATCTGCCCCCTAGCGGTCCAGCGCCACCCTTTCGCCCATAGCTAATTCCATGCTTGCTATAATGGTCCATTAAAGTTTTATCTAAGTATAATCCCTTACAGAGTAATTCTGTTTTCATCCTAAATGCCGCAACAATATCTATCATGATTTCAAAAAAATAATGTTCTTGTTAAATTATATGTGTTTAGGTTTAATCGTATAAGATTATTTTTAATTTCTCTTCTTAAAATTAAAATTTTATTCTCTTACCTATTTTATCTATAAAATGGCAATAATGCATGCTTGATTGCAAAAACTCCCAAGGATATATTTAAATATAAAAATGTAAATATATTACAAAAAAAATAGGAAGAATATTATGCAGAATAAAGAAGAATTTTCAGCAGAAATAGTTGAAGCCTCAAAAATAGGATTCGACCAAGATCGCCTTACGCGGTTAAAAAGTGCTATTGGGAAAGATATCGGGAAAGGCACCTATGATGCGGCGGTTTTTATCGTCGCCAGGCATGGGAAAATTGCGATGCATGAAGCTGTGGGAAAGACTGATATGAAAAATGATCGCCAGGCAAATATCGATGATATTTTCTTCATCATGTCCATCACTAAGCAATTATCTACGACCAGAGTCCTCATGGATATGGAGCAAGGTAAATTCAGTCTCTCAACTCCAGTCTGTGAGATTATTCCTGAATTTGAAATCAAGGGAAAGCAAAGAGTCACCGTGGGCAATTTGCTTACTCACACTAGTGGTCTTAACACTGAGATACCTTTTGGGTTATCTGTTCGCAAATTGGCTAATATTGAAGCTGTCGTTACCGCTGTCAGTAATGAACGCCTTTTAACCCTGCCTGGAAAGATGGTGTCATATAATGCTATTCCTGCTTTCTCTTTGTTAGGGGCCATTGTTCAACGATTAGATGAGAATAATCGCCCTTTCCGAAAGATACTCAAAGAGGATCTCTTTATGCCTTTGGGAATGAAAGATACTGCCCTCGGGTTACCAGATGAATTTAAGAGCCGCATTGTTCCGGTGAAAGTACGTGATGAGACTCCAGGATTATTCGACCCTCTCCTCTTGGAATCGATGAACGCCCTCGCAAAAGAGGATACAGAATTACCAGCAGGTGGTGCTGTTTCCACAGCTCTAGATGTATTTCGCTTCTCAGAGATGTATAGGCGGGGTGGAACCTTAGATGGCGCCCAGATTCTTTCTCCTAATACGATTAAGTTAGCCACCACCATTCACACAGGAGACCTCCCTAATCATCTTTTTGATTATTGTCGGGAGATGTACGGATGGCCGGTCTTTCCCGCCAATCTTGGACTCAGCTTTTTTATCAGAGGCGAGGGCATCTTTCCATGTTTTCTAGGATTAATGACCTCCCCGGGGAGCTATGCTGGGCTTGGAGCGGGATCGACAATGTTCTGGGTTGATCCTGTACGAGATCTTACATTTGTTTTCCTCTCAGCGGGACTCTTAGAGGAAGGGCATAATGTAATGCGCCTTCAACGACTTTCCGACATGGTGGTAGCATCACTAATGGATTAATGAACTTCAATAAAATACTAAATTAGCAAAAATAGACTTATTTGACTTTTTAAAAATTAATAAAATTTATTTCTTATTCTATTTTATTTTTCATAAGACTTAGTAGAATTAAATTAATATTTAAAAATATCAAGGTGGTAAACAATCGCACACAGACGTCCTTGGCACTGTTATTCGAAATGGTCAAGAAGACCTTTCCAATATAAAAGAAGTAGTAATCGTCGTCGAGAATTCGGCCGTGGCGGCGCACAGTCTAAAATAGTGAGGTTTTGGGGAGGCAATAAAAGCATTGCCTGGGAGGAATGGGATTTAGTAGTCGGACTTAAAGTCGACAAACAGATACAAATATCTTCTAATGCATTAGAAGCAATTCGTATTACAATTAATAGTGCTCTTCAGAAATTGATCGGAAGGAATAGTTTTCGATTCCGCATACGACCAAAACCATTTCAAAAATATCGCGAGAATCGCATGTTGGCTTTTGCGGGAGCTGATCGTGTTCAAAGCGGGATGAGAAATTCATTCGGCCGAAGCACGGGAGTTTGTGCTCGTGTAAGGGCTGGACAGATTATAGCAGAAGTGGGATCTAGCTTAAAGAATTTACCCCTTGTAAGAGAAAGACTGAGAGTCGCTTCTATGAAGATACCTTGTTCATGTCAAATAGTCATATTAAAATATAAGGCTCCAGAATTTCTTAAACGCTCAGGGTTGCCTTTATACGATGACAAAAAACGTAAAGAAATTCCCATATATGAACTAGCACTTGAAGAATCTTCAAATATGGTTTGAAAGCATAATTATTGCTATTTATTAGTATTTAACAAATTTTAAGTTAAATATTTGTAGATTTAATACTCTTTTGTTCTATAAGGGGTATATTCATTAAGATAATTCAATCTAAGATAAAATAAAATTAATTAAAATATCATTATTTACTTTATAATCTTAAAGTTTTGTTTTGTTTAATTCACCCAAAATTAAGAGATATTGATCTTGAAAAATCTCAAACCTTTCTTTAACCCGAAAAGCATTGTAATCGTAGGTGTTTCCCGACAAGCTTATACTTTCAGTTATACAATTTTAAAAAATCTTTTAGAAATCTTTTACAAAGGGCAATTATATATTGTAAATCCAAATGCAAATGAGATATTAGGTGTTAGATCATATCATTCTTTGGACGAATTACCTCAAATTCCTGAATTGGCTGTAATAGTTTTAGGGACTAACATATTAGATATAGTTGAAGAGTTAGGTAAGTTTGGGGTTAAATCTATTGCAATTCAAACGGAATTAAAAGCAGGAATTAATGATACGGATTTTACGTTACGATTAAATCAGATATGCGATAAATACGGGATTACCTACTTAGGCCCTTCCATGATTGGAATCATAAATTTCATTGATAACTTCACCACTTCAATTATACCCGTCAGACAACATATTATGCGGGAAAATAAAAATATTAAAGAGGGGATTGGCTTTATCGCCCAGTCGGGGGGGCTTGCAGGTGCGTTGGGATGGTGGACTCCATCGCAGAGATTACCTATTTCGAGAGTGGTTCATTTAGGAAAATCATTTCACATTAACGAGGCTGATATTCTTGAATTTTTCTTAGATGACGATAAAACGAAAGTGATTTCATTATTTTTACGAGAAATTACAGATGAACTAATAGAAGCGGTTGAAAATGTTGCCCCTTATAAACCAGTCCTATTCTTTTATGCGGGAAAAGACGAGTTAATGGAAAAAAAATTGAAGAACGCCGGGGGGATAGCTCTTTTAAATTATATTGAACTGTTTGAGATTGCCAAAATATTTTTATGGTGTGCCGAACCAAAAGGCCCTAACTTGGGAATAATAGGCCCATCCTCCGGAGCAATTCATTTAATTATAAATGAAATGCGCAAACAGCATTTATCATTGGCTAGACCAAATAAAGAATCGCAAGATATAATTTCAAATAAAATTGGAGGCTCAACTTGCGATTATGGCAATCCCGTGGATTATTGGCCGCCAGAAAAATTTATCGGAATAAAAATATGCGGGATTTACAATACTTCGGCAAATACCTTATTAAACGACGATAGTGTAGATGGATTAATTTTGGCATTGGAATTTTTTATAGAAATAGAGTTTGACTTTAATATTTTCGAGGGCATTAAAGAAACTTATCCTGAAAAACCAATAATAACCATCTTAATTCAAGCTGAAAGAGAAGGCGCAAAACGAGTGTTTAAATCTGCCTCTGAATTAAAAATTCCTGTGTTCGAAAATGAAGTGGAACGTGCAGTAAGAGGCTATAAATTATTATACGATTACTATTCAAAAATAAAAAAGAAATAAAAAAATTAACTGGAAAAAATATCTTCTAACTCAGTAGGAACCTTGTCTTTTTCGTCCATTTTTGAAAGTGCATAGACGGTTTCGCTGCATTGACATTCTTTACTTTCAAACAAGTAAAATTTAAATTTATTTTTCCAATTGCATATTCGGACAATTGTAATCTCAGCAATCTCACCACATAAACAATAGATTGCCATATTCTCAGAATAATTTGGAACTAATGTCTTGAAATCATTAGGCGCAGCAGTAAATTCGCATTCATTTAAAACAGTATTAATTTTGTCCGATAGCATAGACTTTAACACTGGTAAATAACTCTTGATTTTTCCATTCTCTACCTTTAGCTCACTTAATACTATAAAATTTGTTTCTGGCACTGTTTTTGGTGGTTGAGGTGGTAAAAGTTCCTCAGGTATTGGAAATGGCTCCATGCCCGGGGGATAATCATAGCTAAAAACGTATTGATTGGCTCCTTGTCGAGAGGTGCTC
>JAHQWS010000316.1 GCA_029856295.1 Promethearchaeia archaeon | reverse complement strand
GACTTAAATCGTATCGTCCCCTCATTAGGTCATTTTTAATTACTTGTGGCGTAGAGATAATGATTCTTGAATTATTAAAGGAAATGATTCTTTTTTCAGGCGATATTTTACCCGTTAGTAAAGAGATCTCTTTTTTATCAACATCAAGAAATTTCTCGCAAGATGATTTATGTTGTGAAACCAGAGGTCTAGTTGGTGCTAATAAAATGGTCTTTGCTTTACTATTATACTTTTCAAGGGCATTAACTATTAATAAAATACCGATTATTGTTTTTCCTAATCCTGTAGGTAATACGACCAAGCTATTTCTGGCTTTGCATTTCTTAACGATGTTATCTTGATAATGTCGGTAATGTATGATATTCTTTTTTAAAAAATTACCATTAAAATACTCCGGAGTATTGTTGAGATTCATTTAAATTATACAAATCAAATTCATAATTTAAAAGAGATATCTGTGTGGAATTTTTAAAATTTGATGTTATCTTACTAAAGTCTAAAGAGATGCAAAAAGAGAATTTATGAATATATAGATTTAAATTTAGAAGAAATCTAAGTTAATATAAATTTATTAAAAAAAATATAATAAAGGTAAAAATTTTGAGTTCTAATCAAAGTGTTTTATTTGAGGAAAAATTATCTAAAAGTACAAAGTTTTCATTCGGGATTGGCCAGACTGTGCATACCATTTTATCGAATGTTGCCTTTGCTGCTATTACTTTTTATTATAATGTAAAATTAGGATTAAGTGCTGAGCTAATTGGAATTGCGTGGTTAATTTTTGCCACTTGGAATGCTATAAATGACCCTCTTTTTGGTTTTCTCCAAGATCGCACTAAGACGAAATGGGGCCGTAGAATTCCGTATATTCGTTTTGGAGCACCAATTTATGGAATTTTATTTATTCTGGTATGGTTTCCTTTAGTCGATATAAGTAATGAGGTGGCCTTGTTTTTTTATCTACTATTTATTTTATTCACATTTGATAGCATATATACGATAATAGGGCTTATATATTATTCAATGCCCGCAGAAATGGTGATATCTTCAAAAGCACGAGCAAATTTAATGATTTATGGTTCCATTTTTAGTGCTTTAGGATTTTTAATATCACTCGTAATACCCATATTACTTCTTACTGGGAGTGAGTCAACATCCGTTGACCCAACATTTTTAATTGCGATGGTTATAGTAGGAATAGTTTGTGCTGCTGTATTATTTATTTGCAGTTATTATTTGAAAGAAAACGAATACACTCAAATCGAAGAAGCTTTGGGTATGGTTGATAGCTTAAAAGAAACTTTTAAAAATAAACCATTTTTAATATTTGAGGTTAGCATATTCAGTTTTATTCTGGCACAGACAATTATGATCACAGCGGTATTTTATTATATAGACTACGTGCTAGAATTAGGGGGTGTTTTAGGGTTACTTCCCATTTTAATCTTTTTTGCCATGGTTTTTGCATTTACATATAGTTACAGTAAATTAGTCGAAAAGTATGGATTAAAAAAAACGTATATTATTAGCCTAATTTTAAGTGCTGTAGGATTTTTGATTGGATTTCTAATTGGACGTACTCTAATAACTGCGATAGTCTTCTTTATCATCATTGGCATAGGTTTTTCGGGTATATTTTTAACCCAGCAAGCTTTATTCGCTGAAACTATTGATCACGATGAAATTCTGACAACAAAAAGAAGAGAAACTAGCTATAGTGGTGTTAACGCACTCATAACTAAACCAGCAATTTCTATTGCCAATTTTCTCTTTTTAGTAACAATCTCATCTTATGGATTTCAAAGAGCTTCTCAGAATCAAACAGAGACAGCTCAATTCGGGATTATGATAGGGTTTACAATTTTGCCAGCGATATTTATTTTAATAAGCCTTATAGCGATTAAATTTTTCCCCTTAGACGGTCCAGAATGGAACGAACAAAAACTTCAGCTGAAAAAAATTCATGAGGAGAAAGAAAGAGCATACCTTGCATATTTAAAAGAACAAGGCGTAATATAAATTTATTAATTCAATTTTTTTTTTTAAAGTGTAATTCTATTGAGTCTAATAATTCGCTAAAGCTATATCTTAGCTTTAATTTATTTTTTCTTCGTGAGCTTCCATCCATTTATATCTTGCTAACGCATTATTCGGATCTAGTTGTAGGGCTTTTTCGTAGCAATTTAATGCCTCATCATATTGTTTTCGATATTCATAAGCATAGCCCATGTTTATCCACATATTAACATTATCGGGTTGTACTTCAAGAACCTTCTTATAACTTTTAATTAATGGGATTTTCTTCCTTATGGCATGATCTGGGGCTAAATTTATCGCTTTTTCATAAAATTCAATCGCAGTTTCATATTCTTTTTTAGCGGCGTAAAGATTGCCTACATTTATCCATAAATCAATATCATAAGGGGCTAATTCCGTAGCTTTTTCATAACAGACAAGTGCTTTTTCAAATTCTTTATTTGCCTCGTATATTACTGCCAAGCCTTCCCAAGCGTCTAAGCTGTACGGATCTATTGAAAGTATGTTTCTATAATATTCAATCTTCTTATCATAAACCTCCTCTTCGGTAGAATCTTCAGTAGAATCTGGTATTAGAGAAATAATTTTTTTATAAATATTAATCGCATTGGTATCATCATTTTTTAACTCGTATGTGCTTGCCAAAGAATTCCAGGCATCAATTAAATTTGGATCTAACTCAACAGCTTTATTATAACTTTCAATAGCTTTATTCATTTTATTTTTTTCATGATAAGTTCTACCCATTCCAAACCATATCTCAGCATTATTCGGATCTAAATCAATAGCCTTGCTATAGCATCTAATTGCTTTATCGTACTCTTTTCTATTAAAATTCAAATTTCCTAAATATTTCATTACTAATGGTGATTTTTTATTCAAATCTAAGGCTTTTTTTGAGAGTTTAGCAACCTCTTCTGAGGACATTTCTTTAAAATTTAATTGAGAATGAACAAATCCCAACATAATCATAATTTCTGCGTTAGTGGGATCTTTTTCTAAAGTTTTTTTAAGGAAGCTCAAAGCCCCCTCGAAATTCTTTTGTTTTATAAAATTCTCAGCAATTTTAGAGATCTCTTGAATTTCCATTGCCATATCTTAACAACAAAATTGTTTTATAAGTTCGCTATAAAATATAAAGAAACATAAATTAATAAATGTAAATTAAAAAATTAAAAATGCCATAACTGTGATTTTATTTTTACAAAAGAGTAGCAAATTTACACAGTTATAGCAGCTATATGGGTTTATGATAATGCATCCGATTTGTTAAAAACCCACTAATCATATAATTTTATAGCTTACATTTCTAAAGGATAATTATATTTGTAATTATAATTTATTTGTAGGATAAAATTTTATCTTCTTTTTCTCTCTAACATGTGTTACCAGATTTTTCTCTTCTAACATTTTTAAGGTAAGACACACCCAACCGCGACCAATTCGTTGTATTATTTTAGCTCCTTGAGGATAAAGTTCTTCTATTAATTCCTTTGGAGTTAACCCCTTTTCTGGATATTTATTAACAATCCCAATAACTTGTTTAGTACGTTCCTTTCTGTGGACTATAACTTCTTCTACTCGTCGAATAGGATTTTTTATAGGTCTGCCGTGAGCTGCTAGTAATAGTTTAAGATTAGGTAAATTCTTTATCGTTTCAAGAGAATTTACATATGATTCTATGTTGGAATTGGGGGGTCCTATCCATGTTGTCACGTTCTTTATAACATTATCTCCCGATAATAATATTCCTTTTTCTTTATTATAAAGGGAAATATGGTCTACCGCATGGCCAGGTGATGGAATTATTTTCCAGTTTTCATTATTTATTACAATATCAGAATTTTCTTCAATAAGCTCGTCAGGATTACTTATAAATTTAATACCAAAAGCAAATTTATAAAAAAACCAATGAAAAAAATCTTTAATTTTAGTCTTAGTACGACTCCCAAATTTTTTAACAAGGAATAAATCTTCTAAAAGGTCTGCTTCACGAAATCGTCTATAAGTCTTCTTGTTTTTAATGATTTCAGCCATTTTTTTTGTTAAAATCACTTTAAGTCCTAAAAGTTTTCTCAATTGATATAAACCAGAAATATGATCTGGATGAGTGTGACTCGGTAAAATACGCGTAAGTTTAAATTCTTTATTTTGTGATTTGTATAGGGCTTTAATCTCTTCAATTTCTTCAATAACATATTTTATAGTTTTTTTATCTCCGTACCCTGCATCAAAAATTAAACCATCGCTATTTCCAGCTATGATGTAAATATTTACGGGAGGTTTTCTCAATTTAATGACTCCCTTTTCCTTTATTATAAAAATGCCAGGATATACTTTTTTCATTTTAGCTCGTAAAAAAGGATATTAAATTTTATTACTTCCAACTTTCACATTTATGAAAAACGAATCGTCCTATTAAATAAGCCAATAATACGCCAGTAATCTCATCAATGATATAATGTTGCTTCACAAATAAAGTTGACAATACAACTCCTACTGCGATAATAAAAGTGAGTAATGCTATATTTCTTGATTTAGAATGTTGTTTCATTTTATAATACTGATACCAAGTAAAAAAGCATATGGTTGCCATTCCAGCATGCATACTAGGGACGCAATTAAAAGATGTTTCGTTTTCATAAAAAAGATACATCGTATCCGCAAAAAAATTGCCTTCAATTCTATTAGCTAATAGTTCTTGCCTCCACCAATAAGTTGAAACTGGAAATATTATATAAACAATAGTTGCGATGGCATTCATTATCACTATAGACCACCCTAAAGCATACCCTTTTTCTTCCTCCATAAATGCGAAATAAATCATTGTTAAGATGAGCATAGGGTAGAAGAGATAAACATAAAAAATAGCCATTTCAGGAATAAAAGGGATATAATTCTCACCAAGAAAATCTAGTCTATAACCCGTACCCTCTTCATGCAGCTGCCCCGTCCAGTTATATAGAATAAGCATAATTATGGAGGCATATAAAAAGAGCATTAAAAACAAATTCCCAAGGATGAATGTTAATTTACGACTCCCTTTAGTAGATTCACCCTTGAAAAATATGCTTTCAATGATTTTTTGAAATTTATCGTGAACGCTAATTTAAATCCCTGTTTAAAAGCAATTTAGAATATATATAGTGGAAATTAAAGAGACAATATTAATTTTCATATTAAAAATAAAATACCGCATAAATAAAATGAGTTTACTAATACCATCTCTGATAGTGGAGAACTTGCTTTTCTTTTTTTAAAACAATTATGAGAAAAGCACAGATGGTCGAACCTCCAAAAAACAAAACAAGAAATAGAATTAAGAGAATTATAAGACCTATTTGCACTAAGAATATATTAAACAAAACATATGCACTCATGAAAAGGAGGGCCCCGGTCATACCTATAAGATTGTAAACTAAAAACAACCAGCCCCACATGCTTTTTTTCCCGTTATAATTTTTCCTTAATTTTAGAAGGGTCACCGCAGCATAGATAATTATAACACCACATATTAATTCATAAATTGATTGGGTAAAAAACAATGACCACGCAATAGTTCCCGCTAAAAGTAGAATTAAGAAAAACAAGGCTAAGCTAGATATAATAAATAAAATCCCCATGATGATAGAAATTATGAGTAGCGCCATGGTAATACCTTCATAAAGCTTTACGGGTTTTGGCTTTTTTTGTTTTAATTGATTGAAATTGACCCCGCAGTTAGTACAAAAGTTATATGTGGGGCTAATTGCAATACCGCAGTTAGGGCAGTAATTAAAACTTTCAGCATTTCTTTTTTCTGTGAGGTCCTTTCCCTCTTTCATTATGATATCACTCACAGCACTACAAATTACACCCTGATGAGCAACAATCATTCCTGTTTCAGGGCACCGATGGGTTTTTTCTGCCGCTTTTTGAGCGCGCTTATAAAAAATAAATAAAAATATATAGGATATTACAGCTAACCCCATTTGAGTTATAGTGACTGCTAAAAGATACGTCCCCTCATTTTGAATATTAATTGCCATGAAAATAAGATAAATCCACACACCCGAACTGTTCCATAAAAAATGCAGACTAACTGGTATAAGCCATATCGGTATAAATCTTTTTATAAATTTTTTAATCTGGAGCTTCATTGGTAATATTTCTTCTCCAAGCTCAAATCGTAATCGTTCTGCTTTTCCTGCTGCATATCCCCCTAATGCTCCGCCTAATATATGTATTGGCCCCCAATTTCTCAGAGTAACCTGAAGATATACGTCCAATGCGGTTCCACCTGATAAAATTGTAAATACTATATAGCTTGCTGTTTCTATAGCTTCAAACGTCAACCCAATCAATATTCCAATTAAAAATCCATTCATTTCATTTCCCAACATTCCTTTATTTTTTTGCTCTGGATTTTTACCTCTTTGTAATACGACGAAAAAAGCTAAAATTGAGGGTAATGACTTATTGAACTCTTCAACTAATGCCGGTGTAATTGCATAAGCTCCAACTGCAAAAATAATCGTAGCACCTAATTCATTCCCAGTAAAAAGATAAAATATTATTGCTATCGCCATCCAAAAAGAGAAAATCCCTGTGTTCCAATACGCGGCCCAAGTGATTACACAAATACCCATTAGTAAAAATAAAATTAAATATTGGCGCCTTCCTCCAAACACTTCTTCATTTTGAGGCCATTTTTTCCAATGATAATGATAAAATATGAGCCATATCACATAAGTAAAGAGTGGTGCTATAATTGCATAACTATAAATCGTAGAGAGCATTACTGACTCAGGCATATTTTTAGAAGTTATAATTAATAATACGATAATCGCATATATGGCTGATAGAATCAATAATAATAGCCAGATTTTTACTTTAGTTGATTCTAACCTAACGTTAGCGGGAGTATAAGGGTTGCTTGAAGACATTATTATCAATTTTTACTCTTGTATTGTAATAAAACAAGTTATTGTTTAAATTAATATTTTTTATCGTATTTTTTTTTAGGATTAAAAGTCAAATTGAAAAAATGAGGGAAAAGAAGGCGATGGTCATTAATTTATGGAAAATTTTTATTCCATTACCAAATAGTTTGCGCTCTATTGCAATTCTTACATTCTATTGATTCTCCCTTTTTTGGAAATCGATCAAATACACCTCCGCAGTATTTACACTCCAATTCGTATATGTTGTCAATTGATTTAATTTTACCTATGCTTAAGATGCGTTTTTTGAATTCATTAGAGAGTATAGTTAATAGAGAAATTAAAACAGGATGATGTTGAGAGGCCGCTAAAAATTCGATTTTATTAGAAACTATCTGTCCAATTACTAAAATATCTTCTTTAGTGTTTAAATCCATACCAAAAAACCATGCAATTTTTTTATTATCATCTTTTGTAATTAGTTGAAACTTATGCAATCCCAAGAGTTGTTTAATATGATCAAAGTATAAGTCCATATCTTCTTTCCCTTTTGTTGCTATTCCAAGACTTTTAATTGCTTTTTTGATACCCTTTGTTTTAAGAAATTCCGCTATTTTTGAACTTGGAATTATTTTACCTTCAATTTCGGGCTCAACAATATTAATTTCTGCGGGATCAGAATCAAGCACTCGAATAAAATCTTTATTATTTACATAGGTAACATTAGTATGTATTTCCCCTTTTTTATTTAGTAAGAGTGGTTTAAAATAGAGGTTAATTTGGTTTTTACTGGTTTCGCTTAACTCATCAATTTCTAAGTTAATTTGTTTAGCTCCTGATTCATCAAGTTGAGGGGCTATTGAAATTGTGGTAGGAGAAATCCTAGATAATGTTAAAAATTCAGGAAATTTTATTCGTGCTTTAATTTCTGTAATTGGAGCCAAACTTTCATTAACAAGCAAGGCGCCGTATGTATAAGATGCTCCGAATGGTACCAACTCATAGTTTAATTTAATTTTATTCTCTTGATCAACCCTTTCAAAAGAATAAGTACTTTCCTCTGATTTTTCTTTAACTGGAGCACCTTTTAATATGACTAAACCATGTATTTTGCTCTCATTAATAATTCTTTTCTTGGCCATTTTATTTTTCGCCTTAAATTTAGTACGTGTTCAAAAGATTTTATTACCTTTATAGTAATTATAAAAATTATTTTGTTTTATATATTTTTTTTTACCCTAATAATTTTTTACAGATAAGGTATTAAATAATAATTATAAGTATATAAGGTATCAGGTGATTATTTTACTTAAACAATTAGACGATCTCTTAGACAGCGCAACAATTAAACCCACATTTGAGTATGTGCATATTATTCTAGCTCTTTTTATATTTAGCAAAAATCCGACTGGATTAGGAAGATATCGTTTAGAAAAAGAATTATCAATCGGATCTGGCACTGCTAAATCTTTGATTAACAAATTAAATAAGAAAATAAATTTTATATCTGTATTTGAAGATAATATTAGAAAGGGACATGTATTAACAAATAAGGGCAAAGATTTTTTAAGTAGATTCAAAAATAAGATACCATTTCTCATTAAAGGCGAGACTTCTATTTTAAAGGATATAATTATTGAATCTGAAAATTCAAGCGTATTTATTTGCCAAGTTAAAAATAGTGCAGAAAAAATAACGAATGGAATTGCCCAGAGAGATGCAGCTATAAAAGTCAATGGCAAAGGGGCAAGTTGTATTGCTTATAATGGAAAAGATTTCGTGTTCGAACTAGGCCCCTCTTCAGAAGAAGATAAGGAACATATGAGGGTAAATGAGGAAGTACAAGATTATTTTAAGAAAGTTATCATAGAAGCGAATTCAATTTTGGAGAAAAATGATGTTATTATTTTAGGATCAGGAGAAAGATCCGAAATAGCAAGATTAGCATCTTTAAATGCTGCTTTAACATTAATTTAAAAATATGGATGATGTAAGAAAAATGAAGTTTGAAAAAGATATAGTAATCATTGTAAATCCCAATATAATTGACAATCTAAAAATTTGTGTAAAAAAGGCAAGTCCTAATGAAGCTTGCGGTTTACTTTTTGGAGATATAAAGGAAGTCCAGGTCATTGAGGGATTTCAATACCATTATATAGCGCAAAAATTTGAATGTTTTGAATCGGATGAAAAATCTCCTGTTTCATTTTTGATAGAAAATATTAAAAAATTAAATGAGGTATGGCAAAATGCAGCGCAAAAGTTTAATTTGCGTCTGATTAGTATTTTTCATTCTCATCCCGCAGGTTCGTCTCCAAGCGGAGTAGACCATGATAATATGGAGTTTTTAGATAACTGTGGCAATAGAGCTTTTAAAAATCAGATCTGGACTATTATGGATGCACAAAACTTCAATTTAAATGCATATATTTATTATAATGAAGAAATTATGAAGATAGCTGTAGAAATTAATAAATAGAAGTGTTATTAAAATACAAATATCTCACATATTTTATTTTGAGGATTAATTAAAAAAAAGGCTTTATTGAACTTGCCTATAACCATCTTTATCAATTGTACAAATCTGGATTTTAAATCCGGATGCAGCATCTCTTTCTCGTGAGCTGTTGATCGCAGTTTTGATTAGTTCAATACCCTCATTTATAGATATATTTGGTTTCCAGTCGGCTTCTAAAACACCTAAGGAAAACGGAGAACCAGATCCAAATGATATAAATTTATCTTCTTCATAGAGGGTCCCTAATAAATCAATACCATATAGTTTTCCTTTCTTTTCATTCTCAGAATAGCCGCCAATGATCATCATTGACAAAAAGAATGATCTCCCTGAAAAGAGTATATTTCTAGTGATATTTGCGATGTATTTTGGTTCTGGGACCTCGTTCACCTCAACTTCTTTGAGTTTTGATAACGCACTAATTTGATTTACAACATATTGACAGTCTGCGACCCCTCCACTAATGGTGGCAGCATTGTATTTGTTAACTTTGAATAATTTTTGAGCTTGTTTAGTTGCTACTGTATACCCTGCGGTGGCCTGAGATTCCGTACCAATTACAACCCCATCTTTTACTATAATGCCAACGGTAGTAGTGCCTGATTGAATTGCTTTTAAATAATCTTTATCATTATTTTGAGGATTAATATTATTTCCCATCATTCGATTTACAACTACAATCTGTTTTAAATTATGGCTTTTTATTACTATATTATATTTAAAGAAAGTATTGAAGTAAATATATTTTTCTCTAATAAAAAATTATAAATGCCTTAAATTCACAAAATTTTAAAGATATAAGATATTACTTAGTATATTATATTTAAATATAATTGATCAACAATGGCAAGAAGTCAGTCGAGAAGCAAAAGGAAATACACTAGTAAAAAATATAAAATCTTTCGAAAGAAAAGAAAGCGAGAACTTGAAAGACCATCAATCTTAACTCAAGTAGGAAAAGACAAAGTGAAAAAACAACGAACAATGGGGGGTAATATAAAAGTTAAGCTATTTTCAACATCCTTTGTAAACGTAACAGATCCCTCTACAAATAAAACCTCTAAAGTAAAGATTCTAAAATTTGAAAGCAATCAGGCTTCGAAAGATTTGAATCGTAGGCATGTCTTAACGAAAGGAGCAATAATTGAAACGGAATTGGGAATGGCTAGAATCACTAGTCGTCCTGGTCAACAAGGACAATTAAACGCAGTTTTAATTTAAGCGAATCTTCATAAGTAAAAGAGATCTTAAACTTATTTTTTAATTTTTAGAAAGTATTATCAGAAACTAATTTAGACTCTTCTGATCCCCTTTCATTTTCAAGCTCATACTCATTTAAAATAAACATGCTAAAGAATAACATTAAAATAAAAATTCCACTAATTAAGAAAAGCTCAATAATCATCTCGCCGAATAAGTTAAAGGCTAATAAAACATATCCTTCTTGTCCGCCATATAAGAAGGCAATCCATATAAAAAAGGTTAAGAAACCCCACCCTGTAGATCCAAACACGCAAATGAATGTTTTTTTTGCCAAATTCATTTTACTTCTGTATTTTTTTTTAGTATCAAACTATTGATGGAATGCTATTTTATTCAGCTTTAATTTAATGACTATATCCCCGAACGTGACTTTTATAATATCTTAATAAAAAATTATATTGCTGAATTTAGTAATCAAATTACTAATTAATTATAATAGATGCTCAATTTATAATTGTTTGATATCATTTAAAGTGCGTGTTGATATAACAAAAATATATTTTAAGAAAGAATTTAAATTATTCTTGAATTTTAATATTTTTCACGTTTGCTTTTTTTCCTTCTATTATTTCAGTATTTTTACTTTCGCAATGCCGACACTGAAATAATTGAAGACCTGTTAAATAGGATTCTTCACTTAACGTAACAGTAGAGATTTTTCCACAATCTCGACATTGAATTTTGCCAGGTAAAATCTCAATTACCAGTTCAGCACCCTCGGCAATTGAGCCATGAGTTGCCATTTTAAACGATTGTTTAAGCAAATCTGGCACTATTAATGTGAGCTCTCCGATTTCTAAATATACTTCGGAAATCTTTTTGGCATTATATTTAATTGCCGTAGCTTCAGCTACTTTGAAAATATTATAAGCAAAAGAAAATTCATGCATAGTTTTAATCTCTAACCTTTTCCTCGGATTTTTCTGATTTCTCTCGCAACTTCTAATAGAATTTTTGATTTCTTTTTCCCTTTTGTGTCAATTACAACTCTACCGGGATTATCCCACCATGCTTTTGGATATTTAAAACTCCCCTCTATTTCAGCCTTGTACCCTAACCTTTTAGCAGCTAAAGCAATTTCTTTAGTGGTCACTTTTTCAATGGCAAGATTTTTAGGAAGTTTTCTTCCCTCTGACCTACTTCTTTTCCCATCGAAATATTGTGGCCAAAAAATTAGAAAAGGTTTCCTCGATCTCATAAAAAGTTGCTCAATGTTTTTACTAATAAAATAAAAAACTCTCTAAAGAATTTAAAAATTATTAGTATGAAATATAAAACTATTTCCAATATATTCGGGGAGTTCCGACAATCCAATTATAACTATTGCTATTGATACAATTTCATTATTTTCGATTTCATAAAACATGTTTTTATTTAGGTTACTTGTCTCTACTTCTGCCTTACTCGGTACGGGTGTTTGAAATCTTGTTATATTGCCTAATTCTTTTAATAATTCCATATCTTCCCATTTTAAATTATTTGTATTTGCCATTTCTTAAATTATCTCTTTTCTTATAATTTCTTTATTATATTATAGTGACTGTTTTCACCGTAAAAACAAATAATTAATACTGATTTTTAATTTTTGCCTAAAGAAATCTCTTTGGAAAAAATAAAGTTAAATCCCTAAAATATAAGACTCATTAGATCATTTTAAAATTGATAGTAGAAAATATAAAGACAGTTAAAAATAAATTCTTATTACAATTTTTATTATTGCTTTTCATAGTTTTTGAAACCCTTACCTAACATGGGAGGGTGGTCTAGCTTGGTATGATACTGTAGAGTATTGAACTTTACAGCTTAAAACTCGGCTGGGGGCCGAGATATTCTTAATTTCCAAGGAATACGGATATGGTCGGGGGTTCGAATCCCCCCTCTCCCATTATAATTATGTGGTTATTCAATAGTTTTTAGATAAAGATGGTGCTATTTACTTTGGTTATATTCATTCACAGCTTCTAACATAGCAACAATATTTTTAGGCGGCACATCGGGTAAAATATTGTGCACGGTATTCCATACATAACCCCCGCCTGGAGCAAAAATCTCGAGTAATTCTTTCACGTGCTTTTTAACTTCTTCAGGTGATTTATAATTAATAACATTACGGGTGTCCGCACCGCCCCCCATAATGTAAGGTCATCTCCAAAAGTTTCCTTTAGATATTTTGGGTCCATATCTTTTGCGTTAATTTGAATAGGATTGAGAATATCGATGCCGCATTCAATTAAATCAGGAATCAATTTAACAATTGAACCGCAAGTATGGAAAAATATATATGTTCTCTACAAAACTATATAATTGAAAAATATTCGTAATTATTGTTTAAAATCTATTAGGTTTAAAATAATTTCTCAGTTTTCGATAAATCATCAGCATAGTCTTTGAAGAACCAGTTAATTTCATTTTGAAAGAAAAATCTTTCTCTCAAGACGTCATAATGTGATTTTCCTCTAAGACTTGTCAATTTTGCGATATCTTCTGATTGGATTTTATCTTCGTTAACTAAATCCATTCGGCATTTAAATTGATCTACCATCTGTATTGGTCTTAAAATAATTTCTACCGCATTTGAAATCTTTGTCATTATCTCTTGAAATTCCATTTCATTATTAAAGTGAGTTTCTTTTTTATCGATAAAAAAATCGTTTACTTGTTTTAATATTATTGCCATTTTGTAATAGTTTATAGTTTCTTTAGGATTTAAAGCTTCAGATAAATAATCAATAGTTTTTTTAATTATATTCGGTTCAATACTTTTCTTTGATATAACTTTCTCTAATTTTACTAAAAATTGCTTCTTTAGGAATTCTTTATATTTTACTATTATTGCACGGTTTTCTCTTCGATCACTACATATTTCTACTATTTCTCCTCTAGGAGTAGAATAAGTAAAGCCATGACCTTGAGGTCCAAGACCACCTAGCAATACCATTGATAAACTATAATAATTATAGTGATTTTTATAATCCAAAATTTTATCGTAATTTTTTAAAATATTATTTATTGAGACTAAATGTGTTTTTCTTCCAAATTTAAATTTTATTAATTTCAGTTCGTTCTTTGGTTCGTTATTTTTTATAGGTAAATAATGCTTTTCAAATCGGTTAATAAAGTCCTCGATATTTCCCAATTTTTGTACACTTAACCCATATATTGAGTACCTATCGAAAAATATTTTTAGAAAACCTATATTATATTCAGTTCTAAATAGATATTCATCATCAGGGAAAGTAGATGTATTATTAAGATAAACTAAATAGAGATCATAGGGCATTATCTTACAAGCATACCATATTAAAGAATCTGATACTTTTCCGAACAGATCTTTTAAATTCGCTATAAGTGCTTTATCTTTTTTTTTTATAGATTTTACAAGATCTAATTCATGTTCAATAAACTCTCGATCAAATAAATTATATTCGTTAAAAAACCTTATTATCTCAAATATATTCCCTATTTGGCCAGATTGCATACCAGAAAGATGTAAATCAGAAATAATTTTAAATCTGCGTGGAATTTTTTTAACATCTATAAAAATTTCTAACTTATCACTAAGATCGAAAAAACGTTGAAATTCTTCAAGCTTTTTCGATGCCAGAAAAATAGAAAGTGCTTTATAGTAGTTTTTTTCAATTTCTTCCTTAAACTTGTTGGAGATCGATGATGAGGATAATGGACTTGGGTTCTCTTT